>NZ_JBAHWD010000030.1:0-106799 GCF_037044575.1 Nonomuraea sp. LPB2021202275-12-8
GAGCCCTTGTTGAGGCCTTCTGCAAGTACCGCAGTGGGCCTCAACATACGCTTGACATTCTCGACGGCGGCGGACATCGAGTCATGCCCCGCCAGCAGGCTAACGCCCATCGGAAAAGTGCCGTCGCGCGATAACGTTCCGTCGGTGATTGAGAACGGCGGGACTGAGGAAAGCGGCCAAACGGATGGGACGCCCAGCGTTGACCTGGGGCGCTCTCCCCGTGTGGTCTTGCGTCGCATCACCAGCCACGATCAAGACGAGTTTCTCGAACGGGTCCGTGCCAGCGTCGGCCTGAACCTGCCAGCGACCCCGGAGGCGTTCCAGGCGTTCCTTGGTCGATTCGACGAGGGGCGATCTGCCGAAGGCTTACTGGTCTGCCTGCGCGACCCCGGAGACTCTGATGTGCTGATGTCCTACCCGGCGGGCAGGATGGGCGCGGGAGGTACAGATGAGCGACATCGCGGACGTTCCACCCGCCGTTGTGGGCCGGCTCCGGGTGATTTGCGGGGAGCTGCCCGAGGCGTACGAGGAGCCGGCGTGGATCGGCCTGCGGTGGCGGATTCGCCGGCGGACGTTCCTGCACGTCTACACCACCGACGGGAGGGGGTCGGCGTACATCGATATGGACGATCCGGCCATCCTGATGACCTTCCGGGCGCCGCCCGGGGAGTTGGCCGCGCTGGCGCATGCCGGCCCTCCGTTCTTCCGGGCCGACTGGGGTGTGAATGTCGTGGGAATGGTGCTGGACGACGAGACGGACTGGGTCGAGGTTGCCGAGCTGGTGACGGACAGCTATCGCGTGCAGGCGCCCCGCCGCCTCGCGTTCCGGCTGAAGGCAGGTGGATGAACCGCCGGCTACCTCCCCACGTTGCCGCTTATCCAGGTTCGGTGCTGAGAAACATTCCTATTCACGGTGGGATAGGTCGGGTTGCCGCACTGGCCAGAGATATTTCAGGAGACGATTCCGATGACGACATCACCCAGTGCCGCATGCTCCGGCCGTCTGGCCGGATTTGCGGGTGCAGTTCATTCCGGGCGTGATCGGCTTCACGAACTGGTAGATGCCTTCGCAGGTCCACCGCGGCGTGACATCGAGGAAGACCTCGCGTCGTTCGTTGGGGAAGCCCGCATTGCTGGTCTTTCCGTAGCCGGTCGTGACTACCTCGCCGGTCGGCACCGCGCCCTGGCTGGGCAGTGCGGGTGCGATGAGGGGCTCCGACAGCAAGATGGGCTGGTCAAGCGCAGGATCGCGAGATCGCCGTCCATTGCCGGGACGCGCCTTCACTCGGTTCGGGCACCGGCCTCGAGCACGGTGAGGTCGCGGACCGCATACCGGTGATGCTCGGCCTCTTCCTTGCACACCACCGTGAGGCAGCGGCGCACGACGTACTCCCGGTCCGGATATGGGTCCGCCGGCTTGCGACCACACACCCGATCGAGCTCGGCCTCGGTGAGCTCGTCGACGACCCGGCGCATCGTGGCCATGCGGGCGAGCCGCGGCGCGAGTACCTCGTCGAGCGTCGGGGTGGCATCGAGGGTGAGCCCGAGCTTCGCCGATGCTTCGGCCGGCATCCCGCCGCCAGGAAGGCCCAACGGGTGGTACGGCGCGTCCTCCTCGAGCACGGCGTTGCCGAGCCAGGCATCGCTGGCCATCAGCAGATGCCGCTGCGTCTCGACCAACGACCACTCGCCGTCGACCTGCTCGTGCAGCTTCGCCTCGGGTAGGCGCCTGGCGCGGTCGAGCGTCTCCTCCCATTGCTTCTCGATGGCATCCCAAGCGGCCCGGTATTCGGCGGCGGACGTGGCCTCACGGGCCAGCACCCGGTTGGGATGCAGCCGGTCGAGCTCGGCCTCGACGTAGGCGGTCACGTCGACGTCGTTGACAACGACACGCTCGAAGCCGCCACCGAGGGAGACGTTGCCCCCATAGCAGTCCACGATCTTCAGGGCGGTGACGTCGCAATCGCGAATCTCGAGGCCGGAGAGGTCGCACAGGTGGATGCGGGCACCACGGAACTGGTCACTTTGGGTGTACTCAGCAGGCATCGGGACAGTTTCCCGTATCCGTCCCGCCCGCGCCAGTGAATGGCACAACGTGAGGGTTGCGTGTTGCGTCCGGGTGGGGAGTGCGGGATCGAGCAGCTTGGCGAGCGCTCGACGATCGATCTTGCCCGCGCGGTTGAGAGGCATCTCGTCCAGCCAGACGTAGACGCGTGGAATCATCGGCGCGGGTAGCCAACTACCCAGTTGGCTCGTGAGCAGCTCGTCGGGTCGCCGTTCGCCGACCAGATAGGCGACGATGGCCGCGCCGCCCGGGGTGTCCTCGCGCAACAGTGCCGCCGCGTCGACCACGCCTCGGCATGCGCGCAGATTGTGCTCCACCTCGCCGATCTCGACCCGGTACCACTGATCTTGATCTGGTCGTCGATTCGGCCGACGTACACGTAGTTCCCGTCCGGCTGAAGCCGAACGTTGTCCCCGGTGGCGTACATGCGCTCGTGTCGAACCCGAGCGCGTGGTAGGCCCGGTCCAGGGCGTCCCACAGGTGCTCCATCCGCGAGCCGACGATCTCCAACGGCCCACCCGACTTCGACCCGGTGACGTCGAGACCGAGGTCCAACTCTTGCTGGCCAGACCTCAGCCGCTGCTGCGCTACCGCTTTGAGCGCTTCCAGTTCGGCGTCATCGTGCGCGGACCCGATGTGCTCGATCTCTCGCGCCCCGCGCCGAGAGGAGTACACGATTTGCACCGCGCGGGCACCCGAGGCTGTCTTCACCGTCCGCACGTACGGAGACACGGCCGTCAGCGTAGACAGGGCGCCGGTTTAGTGCGCACTTTTCGCCGAATCTGGCGACGAATCCCCAGGTCAGCGATTCACGACAAACTGTGATCAAGAAACGTGAGCCAAGTCAGGTTTCACATACCGCGTGTTGATTCCCCTCGACGCCGCCACTCGGGCCGACATCTGGACTACCGCCTTTACGGAGTGCGCGTACTCCGCGTATGCCTTTCGACGCTCCTCGTCCCATCTGGTGGCCTGTTGCCGTCGCCAGCGAGCACGCTCAACAAGGTGGGTAGCAATGTAGGAACCAGCAGCGCCTACGATCACGCCGATGAGGGCCGGCAGTTGGGCAAGTAAGGCGTCCACAGCTCAATGGTGCCCCACATCGATCAGCGATGGACGAGCCCCGTTAGCAAGGGTGTTAGCAAAAGGCCCCCTGTGATCATCACAGGGGGCCTTTGACCTGGAGCCGCCTTCGGGATTCGAACCCGAGACCCCTTCATTACGAGTGAAGTGCTCTGGCCGACTGAGCTAAGGCGGCATGCCGTACGGCTTGGAAGAGTCTACAGGAGCCCGAGGGGTCTTTGCTCCGCCGAATTACCGGCATCGGGAAAGATCATGCGATCCCACCGCGACGTTGCCGGAGCCATCCATCCATGATCACGTGCTGCGCCCCGCCCTGTGGTGCTCCCTCGAAGGAAGCACCACAGCAGCGGTCTCGACCGAGGCTCCGGTCCGGATCTTCTACGCCTGGTCCGGGAGTTCGTTGCCGTAGGCGGCGTCGTGCGCCTTGCGGGGGCCGCAGACGCTGGCCTTGGAGCAGGAGCACCGGCGACCGCCGTCGTTGAGGCGGACGACGACCGAGTCCGAGGGGACGTTGTGGCCCACCACCGTGCCCTGGCCCTGCGGGGTTTCGACGCTGACGCCCACGCGGGGCGCCGTGGCGCGGAACTCCTGATAGAGGGGATGCTCGTATTTCAGGCAGCACATCAGCCGGCCGCACGCGCCGGCGATCCGCAGCGGATTGACCGGCAGGTCCTGGTCCTTGGCCATGCGAACCGAGACAGGCTCGAAGTCCTTGAGGAACGTGGCGCAGCACAGGTCACGGCCGCATGGGCCGATGCCGCCCTGCAAGCGCGCCTCGTCTCGTGGACCGATCTGTCTCAGCTCCACTCTGGCCCGGAGGTTGCGGGCCAGGTCGCGGACCAGGGCGCGGAAGTCGACCCGGTGCGGGGCCGAGAAGTAGACCGTGTAGACGTTGTCCGTGTCGAGGTAGTCGACGCCCACCACCTTCATCGGCAGCGCGTGCCGTTTGATCAGTCGTTTGGAGACGCTGCGGGCTTCGGCCCTGCGGCGCTTGTTGGTCTCGTCGCGGGAAAGATGTTCGTCGCCCGCCATGCCTGCGCACACGGGCAGTCCGTCTATGTCTTCGCTCGTATATTGCGGCGCCCACACGCACTCCGCCACCTCGGGTCCCGAGTCGGTCGGAACCAGCACCTTGTCGCCCACGCTTGGGCTGTGCCCGCCCGGGTCGAGGTAGTAGAGCCGTCCGTAACGGGTGAAGCTCACGGCCATGATCATTCCCATGGGCTCGCGCTCGCCTCCTGACGGCCTCGGGGGTTCTTACGGCCTTCCGTTGCCACATTACGTGTGCCGACGCGGTGACGGTAAAGGGCGTTGCGACGATCAGCCGGAGCACACCTTGCTCTCCTCAGTCGGAATCCCGAAGTGTGCGAAGAGCAGGATCGGGGTCGTCCGGCACCTTTGGTCGACGACTCGGGAGACGCCTGGCATGCGTTCCAGCGCCGCCCTGACACCGGCTCGGTCCGCGTCGCTCGCGTCCGGCACCAACATGATCCGGAACGACTCAGGCATGTCCTCCACCCGGGTCGCGTTGATCAGGGCCTGCTTGTCGGCATGGGCCTTTTTGAAGTTCGCATATGCCTCTGCCTGGTTTTCACGGCCCGCACCTACGGTGAGAGCAGAAGTACGCCCAGGTCCCTCTATAGACGGACCATGGGGCTCAGCCGCAGAAAGGTCGGAGGCCCCGGCCTGGCGCCACATCTGACAGAGCACCCAGTGCCCCGGCATGTGTCACGACCGAGGGCCAGGAGGGCAGAAATTTCCTACTTCAGGCTGTATGTGAGCCCGAGGATGCCCGACGACAGCCGCTTGACGTCCACGAGGTTCAGGTGGGTCGTGTCGATCCCGTCGTAGAGCCGGTAGCCGCTCCCCGCGATCGTCGGGAACAACCAGAACAGGTATTCGTCGACCAGCCTGTGCTCGAGCAGCGTACGGCTCAGCTCACCCCCGGTCCCGACCTTCAGGATGTTCCCGCCGGGCTGCTCCTTGAGCTTGGCCACCTCTTCGGCCACATCGCCCACGATCAGCGTGGCGTTCCACTTCGTCTCGCGGAGGGTCCTGGAGGCGACGTACTTGGGGATGCTGTTCATCCTGACCGCGTAGTCGCCGTACCCCTCCTCCATCGTCGGCCACACCTCCGCGTGGTCCTCGTACGACCTCCGCCCGTACAGGAGCGCGTCCGCCGCGAACAGCACGTCACTGCTCGCGTTCTGATACTCGTCGTCCCAGTTGGGGACCACCCAGTTCTGCGGCGTGCTGGTGACTCCGTCGAGCGTCACCACGGCCTGTTCGACGATCTTCCTCATCGCGCTGCCTCTTTCTGAGTCCGCGTTTCATCAACGCGTCGATCTGGGAGGCGCCGAATCGACAGATCCCTAGAGGTTCTTCACCCGCAGGGAAAGCATCATGGACTCGACCGCGATCTGCGGGTTGACGTTCGCGTCCAGGCGCTCACGACACTGCATCACGGCGTCGATGCGCCGCAGCGTCTCCTCCGGCGTGGACACCTTGGCCATCTGGTCGAGCTCGAACCGGATGTCGTCGTTGGCCAGCTCCACACCCGCCCCGAACTGCATGGCCAGCACGTCGCGGTAGAACGAGACCAGCTCCAGCAGCGCCGCGTCCAGCGAGTCGCGCTTGATCCTCGTGGCGCGGGACTTCTGGCGGTCCTCCAGCTCCTTCAGCGCCCCGGCGCCGCCTCGGACCAGCCCGCGGTTGAGCCCTTTGCCCGTGGAGCCCTCGCCGTAGAGCCTGCGCAGGTCGGTGGTCTCGGTCTCGTTGAGCGCGGCCGTGGAGGCGGCGGCCTCCTCCTCAGCCGTCTTGACCAGCCGCTCGGCAGCTGTGACGCACTCGCCGACGCCCGACAGCGAGCGCGGGATGGAAAGGACCGCCTCGCGCCGTCGCCGCGTCGCCTCGTCCAGCGCCAGGGCGCGGGCCCGGCTGATGTGGCCCTGTGCCGCGCGGGCGGCGAAGCGAGCCGTCTCCCAGGGCACGCTGTCGCGTGTGGCCAGCACGTGCGCGACCGCCTCGGTGCCCGGGGTGGTCAGCGTGACCTGGCGGCAGCGGGACCGGATGGTGATCATCAGGTCGTCGAGGGCGGGAGCGCAGAGCAGCCACACCGTACGCGGCGGCGGCTCCTCGATGGCCTTGAGCAGGGCGTTGGCGGCGGACTCCGTGGCCCGGTCGGCGTCCTCGAACAGAATGACGCGCCAGCGGCCCTGGGTCGGCGCGCCCGCCGCCCTGAGGATGAGCTCGCGGGTCTGCTTGACGCTGTAGGACAGGCCCGCGGGGCGTACGGCCTCCAGGTCCGGGTGGGAGCCGATCAGCACCTGGTGGCACTGGTCGCAGTGGCCGCAGCCGGCGTCGGGACAGAGCAGGGCAGCCGCGAAGGCTCGCGCGGCGTCCTCGCGGCCGGAGCCCGGCGGCCCGGTGAACAGCCAGGCGTGCGTCATGCCGGCGCCGCGCCCACCCCGGACGGCCTCGCCCGCGGCGGCCGCGGCTCGCGACAGCACGGCCGCTGCCTGAGTCTGGCCCACTAGGTCATCGAAGACACCCACGGGTTCAGGTTAGTCGCGGATGGCGGGCATCGTGCCCGTAGCGTCCTCGGACGCCTGAGGCACCGGGTCCGGCAGGATCTCGCGGACCCGGTCCTGGATCACGCGGGTGATCTCCCCGGTCGGGAGCGTGCCGTCCACCACCAGGTAGCGGTCGGGGTCGGCGGCGGCCAGCGCACGAAACTCCTTGCGCACCCGCTCGTGGAAGTCCAGCGGCTCGGCCTCGATCCGGTCCACGGCTCCGCCCAGCCTCTTCAGCCCCACCTCGGGCGGTGTGTCGATCAGCACGGTCAGGTGCGGCACCAGCGCGCCCGTCGCCCATGCGTTGATCTTGGACACGTCCTCGGGGTCGAGCGAGCGCCCGGCCCCCTGGTAGGCGAGCGACGAGTCGACGTAGCGGTCGCAGACGACCAGGGCGCCCCGGTAGAGCGCCGGCCGGATGACCTTCTCCACGTGTTCGGCACGGTCGGCGGCGTAGAGCAGCGCCTCCGCCCGGGCCGACAGCCCGCGCTCGGCGGCGTCGAGCAGGATGGCGCGCAGCCGCATGCCGATCTTGGTGGCGCCCGGCTCGCGGGTCTGCACGACGTCGAAGCCCTGGTCGCGCAGCCAGATGGCGACCAGCCTCGACTGGGTCGTCTTCCCGGACCCCTCGCCGCCTTCGAACGCCACGAACAGGCCCGGCAGGCGCTCGGCCGCCTCGGTCGTCTGGAACCGCTCGCCGCGCAGTGCCGCGATCAGGTCTTCGAAGAGCGGGACGCCCTTCCTGTCGTCCATGTGCCACAGCCCGAGGATGCCGACGACGGTGGCGAGCACGCCGCCGGCGAGCAGCACCAGGTTGGTGCCGTTGAACTGGTAGGACAGGTCGCCGAGCTGGAGCACGTGCTCGCCGAACAGGGCCGCGAGCGGGTTGGCCGCGGCCACGACGAGCAGCAGCGTCACCCTGGCGGTGGACTGCAGGAACGAGAACGTCCGGCCGCGCATCGAGTCCTCGACCTCGAGTCCGATGAGCGTGTAGCCGATGATCCAGGCGATGCCGGCGCACGCGCCGAGCACCACGGTCAGCATGACCACGATCACGAGGTTGTGGACCAGCGCGATGGCGGCCAGCACGAGCCCCGCCACGATGAGCGCCATGCCGAACAGCCGGCGGCGCGACAGCCCGCGCAGCAGCCGGAGCCCGAAGAACATGCCCAGCGCCATGCCGACGAAGACCGCGCCGAACACGATGCCGTAGGCGGCGTCGCCACCGCCGAGGGCCACCACGTAGATCTTGGCGACGCCGACCACCGCGCCGCCTGCCGCGAACGCCCCGAGCATCCCGATGATGAGACCGCGCACCAGGCGGTTGCGGCCGACGAATCGCCAGCCCTCGACGATCTGCTTGAGCACCGACGGGGTGGAGATCGCCCCGTCGCGCTTGGGGATGTCGCGCAGCGTGAAGATGAGGAACGCCGAGACGAGGTAGGCGCAGGCGTTGACCACGAGCGCCAGCGCGGTCGCGTCCATCCAGTCCAGGAACGGCAGGACGTTGCGGGTGACGTCGCCTGCCAGGGACAGGGCCGCGAACAGCAGCGCCGCGATCGGCGCGGTGCCGTAGGTGACCATCAGGTTGAGCTGGTTGGCCGACTCCAGCTGCTCCTTGGGCACCAGGTTGGGGACGGTGGCGTCCTTGGCCGGGACCCAGAAGAGGTTCACGCATTCGACGAGGAGCGTCGCGATGATGACCCACTGATAGCTGTTGACCAACGGGATCGACAGCACCACGGCGAACCGGGCCAGGTCGGAGGTGAACATCGTGAGCCGCCGGTCGAACCGGTCGGCGAACGCGCCCGCGAGCGGCCCCAGCAGCACCGCGGGCAGCATCTTGGCGATGAACACGCCGCCGATGGCCAGCGACTGGGTGCGGTAGTCGCCCTGCGTGAGGTTTCCGGCCAGAGCGGTCAACGCCAGAATGTTCAGCCAGTCGCCCAGGCTGCACACCGACATGGCCGTCCAGAGCCGGCGGAACGGCGCGATTGCCAGCACGTGGGTTTGTCGGCCTCGGCCAAGGGCGGTCATGATGTCAGCGTATCCAGGTGTTCGCTGCGAGTGGGATGTCAAGCGACGAGTCGGATATACCCGGCGGCTCGTCGCTGAGGGTATTACGTCTACGGCCCCGTTCGCAGGTTACACAGAGCGAATGGGCCCCCGAAAGGTCAGCCGCCTCCGCGTGCCTGCTCGACCAGTGGCGCCCAGGCCGATCGGACGGCGGCGGGCAGGTCGAGATCTGCCCAGAGCTCGACCAGCAGCACCCCGTCCACGTGGTCGAGTAACTCCTGTGGCCGGCCCTCGCGCAGCAGCGCGGAGTAGGCGTCCCGCCGCTGGTCGCGATCGGCCAGATCGTAGACCCGCCCGTCCCGCCGCACCGTGCCCAGCGCCTCGGCCACCGGCAGGCGGGGCAGGTGGTCGGGGACGGAGAACGGCCGGCCGTCGGCGACCCCGGAGGAGAACTCCGCCTTGGGCTCCAGCGCCAGCCTGAACCCGGCAGCGTCGAGGATCCGCCCAGCGGTTTCGAGCGTGGGCGACTTGCGCCCGTGCTCGTAGGCCGACAGCGTGGTCCGCGAGGTGCCGCTGACCCCGGCGAGCTCCTTCTGGCGCATGCTCGCCGCGTGCCGGGCCTGCTTGAGCAGCATCCCGCCCTGCTCCGCCCAGAACCTGACGTCCAGCGCCATCACCACCTTCGCGTATCCCTTCGAATACTACCGCACGGTGATCGTAAGAGTGCGGAAAGTCAGCGAAGCTCGAGCATGGTGATCTCGGGCGGAGCCCCCACGCGGACCGGCGGCCCCCAGAAGCCGGCCCCGCGCGTGACGTACACCTGCACCCCGTCGACCGTGCCCAGCCCCGACACCAGCGGCTGCTGCATCGGGATCACGAAGTTGAACGGCACCATCTGGCCGCCGTGCGTGTGCCCGGAGAGTTGCAGGTCGACGCCGTATCGGGCGGCCTGCTCGGCCTGCACCGGCTGGTGCGCGAGCAGGACGGTGGCCCGGCTCTCGTCACGCCCGCCGAGCGCGGCGGCGAAATCGGGCCCGTCGTCCATGGCGACGCCGTTGACGTCGTTCACCCCGGCCAGGTCGAGCACGGCCCCCTGGTGGCGGATCTCCACCCGCTCGTTGCGCAGCGACCGCACCCCCAGCCCGCCCAGCTCCTCGACCCACTCGCCGGGACCGTTCGCCGTGTAGTACTCGTGGTTGCCCGTCACGAAGAAGGAGCCGTAGCGCGACTCCAGCCCACGCAGCGGCCTGGCCAGCGCGCCGAGGCTCTCGACCGAGCCGTCGACCAGGTCTCCGACGATCGCGACCACGTCGGCCTCCAGGCCGTTGATCATCCGGACGATCCGCTCGGTGTGCGCCCTGCCTGTGAGCGGTCCCAGGTGGATGTCGCTGACCACGGCGAACCGCAGCCCGCGCAGCCGGGAGTCCAGCCCCGGCAGCGTGACCCTGACCGGCTCGATCACTGGATCGCCCAGCGCGACCGTCACGCCGTAACCCACCGTGCCGAGCGCGCTCGCGCCCGCGACGGCGGCCGTGGCCCGCCCCAGGAAGAGCCGCCTGCTCATCGGGTCCGCGACCGGCGGGCGCTCCCCCGTGTCCGACGGGCCGGGCCGCGCGGCGGGCGCCGCCACCAGGGCCGGCTCGGCCACCCTCGCCTCGGGCCTGGCCCGCCGCCGGATGAGCAGCCCCGCCACCGCTCGCGGCACCTCCAGCAGCAACAGGAAGACGAGCAGGTAGAACATGACCGCCACCCACATGTATCCCGGCCAGCTCAGCCAGGACAGCGCCTCCAGGCGCGCTCCCCCGAAGGCTGCCAGCACCAGCAGGAACAGCACGGCCATGGCCACTGTCAGCCCGGTGCGCACCCTTCCCGGCCGGGTGGTGGAACGCACCAGCCGGTGCCACAGATAGAGGTGGATCGAGACGACCACACCCACGACCACGAAGAGGAAGCCCACGTCGTCATGTTATGAGCGGCCCCGAAGGGCCGCGTGCACCGGCCTGAGAGGGCTCTCAGGACTTGGCCGCAGGCTTCTTCGCGGGCGCCTTCTTCGCCGGAGCCTTCCTGGCAGTGGTCTTCTTCGGGGCGGGGGCCCGCTCACGCCGCTCGGCCAGCAGCTCCGCCGCCCGCTCGATCGTGATCTCCTCCACCGTGTCGCCCTTGCGCAGCGAGGCGTTGGTCTCGCCGTCGGTGACGTACGGCCCGAAGCGGCCCTCCTTGACCACGACGGGCTTCTTGGAGGCGGGGTCGTCGCCCAGCTCGCGCAGCGGCGCCGCGGCCGCGGCACGGCCCCTGCCCCGCTGCTTCGGCTGCGCGAACAGCTCCTTGGCCTGCTCGATCGTGACCGTGAACAGGTCCTCCTCGGAGGCGAGCGACCGGGAGTCGGTGCCCTTCTTCAGGTAGGGGCCGAACTTGCCGTTGTGCGCCCACACCGGCTCGCCCTCCAGCTCGCCGACGTGCCTGGGGATGGAGAGCAGCTTGAGCGCGTCGTCGAGGGTGATGGTGTCGAGCGACATCGTCTTGAACAGCGAGCTCGTGCGCGGCTTGGGGGCGTCGGCCTTCTTCGTCCGCTTCTTCGGCGCCCCCTCGGCGGGCGGCGCCTCCTCCGGCAGGATCTCCGTCACATACGGCCCGAAGCGCCCGTCCTTGGCCACGATCACGTGCCCGGACTCCGGGTCCTGCCCCAGCTCGCGATCGCCCGTGGGCCGCGAGAACAGCTCCTCGGCCTTCTCGGCGGTCAGCTCGTCGGGCGTCATGTCCTCGGGCACGTTCACCCGGGCGCCGTCCCTGTCCAGGTAGGGGCCGTAGCGGCCGACCCGGATGACGATGTCGGTGCCCCTGATCGGGAAGGAGCTGATCTCCTTGGCGTCGATGTCGCCGAGGTCGCTGACCATCTCCTTCAGGCCCTCGTCGCCGTCCTCGCCGTAGTAGAAGCGCTGCAGCTCCGGCACCCGCTCGGCGCGGTCGTTGGCGATGTCGTCGAGCACCTTCTCCATCTCGGCGGTGAAGTCGTAGTCGACCAGGTTGCCGAAATGCTGCTCCAGCAGGTTGACCACGGCGAACGCGAGGAACGACGGCACCAGCGCCGTGCCCTTCTTGAACACGTATCCGCGGTCCAGGATCGTGCCGATGATCGACGCGTACGTCGACGGGCGGCCGATCTCGCGATCCTCCAGCTCCTTGACCAGCGACGCCTCGGTGTAGCGGGCCGGCGGCTTGGTCGAGTGCCCGGCCGCGTCCAGCCGCGACGCGGTCAGCGGATCGCCTTCGGCCAGGTTGGGCAGCCGCTTCTCGGAGTCGTCGCGGTCGGTCGACGGATCGTCGGCCCCCTCGACGTACGCCTTCAGGAAGCCGTAGAAGGTGATCGTCCGGCCGGAGGCGGTGAACTCGACGTCCTCGCCGGCCGACGACCTGCCGCCCACCTTCACCGTGACCGACTCGCCCACGGCGTCCTTCATCTGGGACGACACGGTGCGCTGCCAGATCAGCTCGTAGAGCCGGAACATGTCGCCGGACAGCCCGGTCTCACCCGGCGTGCGGAACTCCTCGCCCGACGGCCTGATCGCCTCGTGCGCCTCCTGCGCGCTCTTAACCTTGCTGGCATAAACGCGAGGCTTGTCCGGAACATACGCCGCGCCGTACAACTTGATCGCCTGTGAGCGCGCGGCGGCCACGGCGGTCTCCGACAGCGTGATGCTGTCGGTACGCATGTAGGTGATGAAGCCGTTCTCGTAGAGCCGCTGCGCGACCTGCATCGTGTACTTGGCGGAGAAACCCAGCTTGCGGCTGGCCTCCTGCTGCAACGTGGTCGTCCGGAAAGGCGCGTACGGCTTGCGGGTGTACGGCTTGCGCTCGACGGACTTGACGGCGAACGACGAGCTCCTGAGCCTGCCGGCCAGCTCGCCGGCGGCCGCCTCCGACAGGTGCAGCACGTCGGCGTTCTTGAGCTGGCCCGTGCTGGCGAAGTCGCGGCCCTGCGCCACGCGCCTGCCGTCGACGCCGGTCAGGTTCGCGGTGAAGTCGCGCGGCCGCTCCTCGGCCCTGCCCGTGTCGAACAGCGCCTGCAGGTCCCAGTAATGGGCCGGGGTGAACGCCAGGCGCTCGCGCTCCCGCTCCACCACGAGCCTGGTCGCCACCGACTGGACGCGACCGGCGGACAGGCGCGGCTTGACCTTCTTCCACAGGACCGGGCTGACCTCGTAGCCGTAGAGCCGGTCCAGGATGCGCCTGGTCTCCTGCGCGTCGACCAGGCGCAGGTTGAGGTCGCGCGGGTTGGCGACCGCGTCGCGGATGGCCTGCGGGGTGATCTCGTGGAAGACCATGCGGTGCACCGGCACCTTGGGCCTGAGCACCTCGCGCAGGTGCCAGGCGATGGCCTCGCCCTCGCGGTCCTCGTCAGTGGCCAGGTAAAGTTCGTCGGCGTCCTTGAGCAGCTGCTTCAGCTTGGCGACCTGCGACCGCTTGTCGGGGTTGACGACGTACAGCGGCTCGAACTCGTGCTCCACGTTCACGCCGAGGCGCGCCCACGACTCCCCCTTGTACTTCTCGGGGATGTCGTCGGCCCGCTCCGGCAGATCGCGGATGTGGCCGATGCTGGACTCGACGATGTAGCCGCGCCCCAGGTACCCGGCGATCGTCTTCGCCTTGGCGGGCGACTCGACGATCACCAGGCGTGTTCCGCCGGCGCTGCCGTTCTTGGCTGGCACGCTGCTTCCTACCTCGCTGTTCGCTAGCAAAATCCCCCTGCCGGGAGCCGGCACAGATCTGAAAGGTAACCCGACTCGCGGAAAATTCCTTCCCCCCGGGCTACCCACTACCTTCCGGGTCCACCCACAAGCACGCAGAATAAGGCCCATCGAGCTGCATGGCGCCCTGACTCACCCTGGAGACTAATCGTTGTGCTCGACTACTCCTACATGGATATCTTCATTCCGCGCGACCTCTCACGCGAAGCAGCACGTCAGCTGCTGACCGAACACGCGGAGTACGGCCAGTGGGAGCTCTCGCGGGTGCGCCTGCATCCCGACGGAAGCCGCCACGTACGACTCCGCAGAAAGATCATGCGAGTCCGGAGCACGCTCTAGCGTCCGGACATGGCTTTGCCCGCTCCGGGCCGCGCCCCCGGAACGGGCAAAGCGTTCAGCGCTCACTGCTCGCTGGAGGCGAGCAGTGGCCGTATGCGGTTACTTCCGGCCGAGGCGGAAGCGGCGGGTGGTGGCGAAAAGCGTGGCCGAGGCGGCGAGCATGCCGCCCAGGACCAGCGCGAACAGCGAGCCGGTGGTCATCCCGACGACGCCGGTGGGCTGAGCGGCGCTCATCAGACCCAGGCCACCGGTGGGCAGGCCGCCCGTCGCGGAGCCGACGGCGCCGCCGACCGGGGTGGAGCCGACCAGCGAGGTGGCCGGGGCGAGCGCGGACACCGGGCCGGAGGCCCCGGCGGCCGGCTTCTTGCCCTTGGGGGCCGGGGTGGCGGGCTGGCCGGGCAGGCCGGGCAGAGCGGGCAGCTCCGGCAGGCCGAACGCGCTCGCCGCGTCACCGAGGACCGGCAGCGACGGCAGGCCGGAGCCGCTCATCTGCTGGGCGACCGTGCCGACGTCCTGCAGGCCGCTCAGCGCCGGGACGGCGGGCATCGCGGGCAGCATGCCGCTCGCCGCGTTGTGCGGGACCTTGCCGGTGTGACGCATGTAGTGGTCGTAGCCGCGGTCGTGATCGGGCTTGCCGACGTTGGCCCCGCCCAGGCAGCCGGCGGCGGCGTCGCCCAGGACGGCGACCGCGTTGCCGCAGACGTTGATCGGGGCGGTGATCGGCGCGATCACCTGGTTGCCCGCGAGCACGCCCGACCTGCCGGAGGTGGTGTTGCCGCCCCCGCCCACGCCGTTGTGGGGGGAGACGCCGGCACCGCCCTTGCAGTGGGCCTCCGCCAGGCCGAGCGCCGCCACGGCGTTGCCGCAGGCGTTGATCGGCGCGGTGATCGGAGCCACGACCTGGTTGCCGCTGAGGACGCCCGACCTGCCGGACGTGGTGTTGCCGCCGGCGCCCTTGCCGCCGTTCTTCACCGAGGCCCCGCCCTTGCAGCCGGCGAACGCCTCACCGAAGACCGCGACGGCGTTGCCGCAGACGTTGACCGGCGCGGTGACCGGGGCCACGACCTGGTTGCCGCTGAGGACGCCCGACCTGCCGGACGTGGTGTTGCCGCCCGCTCCGGAGCCGCCGCCGGAGTTGTGCACCGACGAGCCGCCCTTGCATCCGGCCGGCGCGTTGCCCACCGCGTTGCCGCAGGCCGTGATGGGCAGGCTGACGGGGGCGATGACCTGGTTGCCGCTGCCCGCGCCGAAGCGCCCGTCGGTGTCGTTGCCGGTCGAGCCCCAGTGGCGCCCGCTCTGGTAGCCGTGGCCCGGCCCGCCGCCGTTGGTGACGGACGAGCCGCCCTTGCAGCCGGCGAACGCCTCGCCGAAGGCCGCCACCGCGTTGCCGCAGATGTTGATCGGGCCGCTGATCGGCGCGATCACCTGGTTGCCGCCGAGGACCGAGTTGCGGCCGGAGGTGGTGTTGCCGCCGGCCCCGACGCCGGTGTTGTGCACGGAGGAGCCGCCCTTGCAGCCCGCGGTGGCGTCACCGAAGATCGCCAGCGCGTTGCCGCAGGCGTTGACGGGGGCCGAGATCGGCGCGGTGATCTGGTTGCCGCCGAGGACGCTGGAGTCTCCGGAAGTACGGTTGCCGCCCGCGCCCCCCTTGCCGGAGTTGCGGACGCTCGCACCGCCCGTGCACCCGGCGTCGGAGCTGCCGAACAGCGAGACCGCGTTGCCGCAGGCGTTGACCGGGGCACTGATCGGCGCGTTGACCTGGTTGCCGCCGAGGACGCTGGAGTTACCCGACGTCTTGTTGGGGATGCCGCCCCTGTCGGTGTTGACCACCGAGGCGCCGCCGCGGGAGGAGGCGCTGGACTCGCCGGCCGCGGCGACGGAGTTGCCGCTGATGTCGATCGGCAGGGAGATGGGGAGGTTGACCTGGTTGCCGCCGCCGATGGAGGCGTCACCGGAGGTGTCGGCGAGCGCGGTACCGCCGCCGAAAGACATGACTGCTACCGCGAGCAGAGCCGCAGGGGCCGAAGCCTTCGCCCACGTACGCATAATGGATGCTCCTACTGATCTTGGGGGAAATTCCTGACAGTTCGCGGGCAGCCGAGGCCGTGCGAGGTCGCGATGCGCCGCACACAGCGGAGACCTCGGATTTGGCGAACCAGTGATTGACGTGTCACCCACTGGCGGAGGGGCAATCAGGCCGCGCTCCGCCGCCGGCAGTCGAAAGCCGGAACCTGTGGCGGGGATCAGTCAGGTGAGAAAGAGGGGTCGTCCGCCGCTGTGCGGACGACAGGGGGCAGCTCGAACGCCATGGGGGCGTGCCGAACCTCCAGCCGCGGGTCGAAGACGGACCTCGCGACATCCCCCACGTTGGGCCCGAATGGGCCGTTGCCACCGCCGTTGGGCACCAGACCGTCGGTGTCCAGGATGTTGTCGGCGGTGGAAGGCGGCGGAAGGCCGGGGTCGGACTGGCTGGTGAGCCCGTCGACCGTCAGCCCCGCCATCGCCCCGGCGTCGGACGACGCCGGGACCGTCCCGCTCACCGGCGAGCTGCCGATGGCGGCCTGAGGTGTGCCGGCTCCTGTCGCCGCGGTGGAGTCCGCGGCCGCCGGAGCGGCGGAGAGCATCCCGAACGCGACGGCGAGCAGCCAACCGGCGGCCACCAGGGCCCCGGCCGCAGCCGCTCGCACGATGACCCGACGGGCGCCGGCCGCGAACCGCGCCATCCGGTCAGCCCGGCAGGTGATCGAGCCGTCCGCTGAGATCGTCGCGGGCACGCGCCGCGCAGCGAGGGAGATCTCCCTCGGCTGCTGCGCCGACGTGCGTGCCACGTGACCTCCCGAATTCCAAGACCGACCTCACATGGTGAGGCCGGTCCGTGGACTCACCCCTCAACGGTCCGTAACCGTAGCAGCACCCACGGTTGCCGCAAGGGCTTTTCAGCAGAGATCCAGCGACTGGTCAAGGCTGCCCACCACAAACCCGGTCGAATCACCCCTGACCTGCTCCTGCGACCCATGACACGCCCGCCGGAAGCACAGTTTTCGGGGATGGGCCATCGGATGGATCGTGGCCAGGGCGCCTCTCCACATACCTGGTATGACGCACCCCTCAGAGTTTGCTAACCTTACGGAGCCGACGCGAGATGACGGTCTCGCGTGCAGGCACCACGTCCGGGTGGCGGAATAGGCAGACGCGCTAGCTTGAGGTGCTAGTGCCCTTTGCGGGGCATGGGGGTTCAAGTCCCCCCTCGGACACCAGTCTCATAGAAGGTGCCAGGTCTCTGACCTGGCGCTTTTGCTTTCTCTTGGCTCTGAGGGTTCAAGTCGGAAAACCCATAGCCCCAGGCCAGGCGCATGGGGGTTCATCTCCCTCTCCGACATACGCGGTAAGCCCATGACCCGCAGTACAGGCGCTCGCTCACCTGCTCGAACCCGCGTAGTCATGGAGAACTTCGGTGCCGTAGGTGAAGAGTCGGCGGCGGGTTCCAGACTCAGCTCCCGCTGCAAGGCGTCAATCGCCGGCCTGCTGGGCTACATGTGCGGGAAGAACTGCCCGAGAAGATCGAGGCAGCAGCACTCCACGCCTGCCGGGTGATGCAGCACAATAGCCCTCGCGGCCGATCGTTGATGATCGGATTCTTGGTCGAACCTGATCTTGGCGATGCGGCCGCATCCGTGCTCGACCGGTTACGGAATCGCGACCCCGATCACGCCTGGTCACCTCTTCACGATCTTTGTGCCAGAGCCATTTCTGATGGCCACCAGCCGAGACAACCCAAGACCATCTACCTGGGGCATCCTCATGGCCGTTGACACTTGCTGAAACTCCTGCGGGGTCACGATCGCAGAATGGGCGGGCGCAGAGTAGCGGGGTTACGTGAGATTGCCAGCACCAAGCCGCCCGTCCGCTCCTCCCACCGCGGCGGGCTTGCGCGTCCGCGCGCTGGTGCGGACCGGCAGGGGATGCGCCTCAACCTCCGTCCGTCGCGCTCTTCAACATTAGTGTTGCATTAGTGATGCACTGAGTGGGTAGACTAAATGCATGAAGACGTTCCCTTTCAGCGCGCTGGCTCGTGACCGCAACGAGGTCTTCCCCGAACTCGACGTTGCCGACGTGCTACTCGAGCGTCGAGACGCCGAAAACGTATGGCTAGTACGTGACGAGCGCTACCAAGCAGCCCGTGCCGCGCTCCTCACGCTGGCCCGATCTATGACCATCGTGGCCCGCTCCAATCGAGTCCTGGCAGAAGAAGCCCTGGCCGAGGACCTCCCGTGGCTGATCTGGCTTCCGGAGCACGAGCGGCCGCAGTGTGTCCGCGAGCTCCTCGCCCACCTGCTGGCCGGAGCGGACACTGGGGAGTTGCTGCCCTATGCCCGGGCCCGCCGGTCATGGACTTCCACCGCTCTGGCCTGGAGCGACCCCGAGATCGCCCGTGACCTCGCCAATCCGTTCGACGGCAGCGGCGGGCAGTCCATCGACGGTGCTGAGTGAGCGGCCGGGGCGAAGAGATCCGCCGACCTACCGGATGGATCGTACGAGCCGCCAGCGCCAAAGCTTGGAAGGCATGGCGGGAACTACGCTCGCAAGTGCCCGGCAACTGCGACCGATGCTGGCTGGACCTTACAGGCGATCCACGCCGGGTCGACGACCGGCAACACCCACTGTCTGGATCGCTGGGCACCGTTAAGCACGACAACCGTAATTTGGAGCAGTGGCAATACGAGGTCACTTCCGGGGGACGCATCTGGTATGCCATCGACGACACCGAAACGACCATCTGGCTCACCATGGTCGCAGCCGGCCACCCCAAGGCATCCGAACGACGAAACCGCTAGCCACCACGGAGCCGACGGCGTCGAGAGAGACCGGTGACCGAATCCGCGTGAACCACAGCATCCGTCCCTCCTATTTGCACGGCGTAACCGGCACGGTAGTCGGCTTCGCCCACAAGAACGTCCGCGTGCTCCTTTACACTCCCCTCGGCTGCTTCACCGACTGCGAGGTCACGGTTCCCCCGCTTGATGGAGTCGGCGTGACCGCTCTTTCTCACCTTTCCGGCCACGAGGCCGTGCTCGTTCTCACCAAGTTCCTGGCCGTACACCCCGTGCTGGGGGACGAGGCAGAGACGATCGCACAAGAAGCGATCCGGACCGTACCCACGGGACTCGCCGAAGAGCTCCGGACCTCGATCATGCAACTGGACATCGAGGTACTGTCCAGACGAACCGGATATCAGCCGGGCGGGGCTGGGTCGAGCCCCACGACGTCGCCAACGAAATCCTCGACGAGGTCGTCGAGCCGTTCCTGGCCGATGCCGTACGACGAGCCGAAGCCGGTGCCGCCGACACCGCCATCACGATGGGCCTCGACATCATCGACTGCCTGTACGCCCTGCCCACACCCACAGAGCTCGACGACATGGTGCTCTTCTCGTACTGCGGAGAGGACTTCGCCCGCCCGGGAGCACGAACGCTCACCGAACGCCTCGGCAAGGCCGGCGTCGCACTGCCGGAATCCGAACTCGTCGGCGCTGCACCCGGTTAGTTCGGCTCGACATAGGCCACGGTCGTCGCAACGAGTGGTCACTAGGCTCCGACCACGCGGCCTATCTGCCCACCCGGTCAAAACGCCGCGCGGTCGCCGGGTGTGATGGGCTGGAGCATGCCCAAGAGCCGCGGCCGCCGCAAAGCCACCAGCAGCAAACCGGTCCGTCGTTCGCCCCTCCCGCCGCGCCGATCGGACCTGCTGCTGCGGGATGCCCGGCAGCTCACCGGCCTGACCGACCCGCTGATGGCCGAGACCTGGGCCAGCGGCTGGCTCGGCGACGCGTGGGTGACCGCGGAGTTGAGCGAACGCGAGGCGGAGCATCGGTTGTGCATGGAGGTGACGGGGCGGGCATCCACCACACCCTCACCACACGGCCTGAACGCGATCGCCGCGCTGGTGCGGGTCGCACCCGCCACCGACGTAACCATGCTGGCCGAGACGATCGACATTCTGGCCGAGACCCAGCCGCTACCGCCCTGGCACACCGCCATGCCTGCGGGCACGGCGTGGACAGCGGTGGCGGCGTGGCGGGCGGTGGACGTGTGGGAGAGCGAACGAGTGCTGCTCATCGACTATGACGGCCCTCATCCCCATACGCTGATGGCCTAGATCCTTCAGGGCGGCGGGCTGATGATCGGCACGCTCACGATCTTGGAACCCGGCGCCGCCGCACAGTGGGACCACCTGCGCGAGGCCAAGGAGGTGCCCATGCCGATCAGCCAGGCTCCGGTGCCCGACGTGCTCGCCGACCTGGCTGACGCACTGCGTGCCACCGACATGACCTGGCCGCGTAACGACGATGAGACCTTCGTCGACCATCGGGCGCTGGCCTGGTCCCGGTGCCGCGACCACCTGCCTGGCTGGGCCGAACGGGACAGTCTGCCCGAAACCGAACGCCACCGTCTGGTCCAGCGGTTCACCACCGACATCCTCCTCCTGGGTGGATCCGATCGAGGCACGCCGGATCCGGCCCGGCCAAGACCACACCGACGTCACCATCGTCCAGATCACCGATCTCCTCGCCGATCTGCAGGCGACCGGCAGGCTCGCCGTCGGCTACCCCCCGCCGCTGGTCATGCTGGATGCGGGCAACTACGCCACCGACATCTCCCACGCGCTGGCCGGCCACCCGGTCCAGGTGCTGGTCCGGCTGCGCGCCACCCGCGTCTTCTACGCCGATCCCGAACCCCGCAGACCCGGCGAAATGGGAGCGGGTAAGCGCCACGGCCGCGAGTTCTCCTGCTCCGATCCAGCCAAGCGACACGCCCCGGACATCGCCCTGAGCGCCGACTCACCCCGCTACGGCCGCGTGAGGGTCCGCGCCTGGACGGGCCTGCATCAAAAACTCAACCGCACCGGCCGCTGGACCGGCCACCCCGCCGATGAGCGGCTGCCCATCGTGCGCGGCACCGTCATCCAGATCGTGGTGGACCGGCTGCCCGACGGCCGCAAGCCGACCAAAGATCTCTGGCTGTGGCACACCGGCCCGGCCCCGGTCGACACGGCGCTGGTGGACCTGTTGTGGAAGGCCTACCTGCGCCGCAAGCTTGCGCGGACGGCCGGTGATCGGGCGCGCGTACTGGCGATGGCCACGCTGCGCGCCGCCGGGGGACATCAAGCGGGCTTCGGCGAGTTGGCCATCAACTGCGCTGAAAGGATCCGGGCATTACTCGCGCAGCCGCAACGGGCGCCGGGCGACTGGTCGATCGCGCTGCCCGCCGGATGCGCGTGCGAGCTTTGCGAAGTGCTCGGCACGTTCCTCCGGCATCCTGAACGGCGTGCTCTCGACTGGCCGCTCGCCAAGGACAAGCGCAGGCATGTCCACGCCCGGATAGATGACGCTGAGCTGCCGGTCCTTCACGAGACCAGACGGCAAAGCCGCCCGTACACCCTGGTACTGACCAAGACAGAAGCTCTCTTCGAACGCGAGCGTCTCGCCCGCGAGCGCGACCAAGCGGATCTGGCTTGGCTCACCGATGAGTGGAAGGTCTCCACCTGATCCGTCACAGACATCGTCAGGCCACATCGGCTGGGCTCGGGTGATTTCGTTTGCCGGCGCTTCTCCTTCCAGTCCTGTGCCGGCTCAGCCTGTCCGGCCATCCATGACGACCGGCGTTGCTCCGGGCACGTCCACCCGCAGAGCGCCAGGGGCCTGGTCGTAGACCAACTCAAAGTGTCGGCCGCGGAAATAATCGATGATCTCCCCGACTCCAGGCGCCCGGACGGTCGACTCCGCGGCCAGGAGCAGACCGGCCAGGCGATGTGTACGCCACCACCGCCACCACGACAAGGGCGGCGAGGGCGTTGCCCCCGGCGTCCCCGAGCCGGGCCCCGCTCGGTGCGAAGGCTACGGCCCAGCCAGCAGGCGGTGCTCGGCGTCGTTGCCTTTGACCGTCCAAGCGGGTGCCTGGGCGTTGCGATCCCCCTCTCCCTTCATCGCGACCGCACATGGCCGCCGTCAATCTGGTCTGGCGCGGATCATTCGAGGCTGCGGGCCCCGATTAGCGACATGGTAAGGCTTGGGCACATCCAGGCCGCTAGCATGATGGAGATCAAAATGACCGTAATTCAAAGGACGTTACCTCGTGTCTGATATGTCCGATGCAGTGGAATTGCAGATAATTGTCGAGGGTGCAGAGGCTGCGTCCCACGCTGTGGGGTTGTTTAACTGGCTTGGTCTGGAGGATGAACTGCGAGGGCGGGTACGGCCTCAGCGGCGAGCACCAGAGCCGGGAGAGATGGGCGCGTCGGTGGAGTTGCTGACGGTAGCGGTGGGCTCCGGTGGCGCGGTGGCGGTGCTGATCCAATCGGTGTGCACCTGGTTTACCTCCCGCCGTACCGACGTCAAGGTCACCATCAACGCTGCCGACGGGCGGCATATCGAGGTGGATATCCGTCGTGCTGCGGACCCGGCGGCGGTGCTGCGGGAGGTGGCGGAACAGTTCCCGGCGGCTGTCGAGCGGCATAGTGAGTCGTAAGCCGCTCCTGGATGGTAGGGGCAGCCGGGCGGTGCTCATCGGGGCAGGTACCTTCCGTGACCCGGAGTTGCCTGACATCCCGGCTGTGCGCACGAACCTGGAAGACCTGCGCCAAGTGCTGACGCATCCCGTACATGGCCTCCTCACAGCCGATCATTGCCAGGTGTTGGCCGATCCGGCAGATCAGGCCGCTGTCGGCGTGGCCTTGACCGCCGCTGTCCGCGAGGCGGAGGATCTGCTGCTGGTCTATTACTGCGGACACGGGGTCCTCGACGACACCGGAGTGCTGCACTTCGCTCTGACCGGCACGAATGCCGAGCACGTCGGTTTTTCCGCTATCCACGTCGACCTTGTCAAACGCATGGTCGGTAGCGCTCGCGCCAAAGCCCGCGTGCTCCTACTGGACTGCTGCTTCTCCGGCCAAGCCGTCACAGTCATGAGCAACCGGAGGAGCCTCGCCCTGGGGCAGCTTGATCTGACGGGCACCTATACCTTGACGTCCACGCCTGCTACCTCCCTCTCTCACGCCCCACTCGGTGCCCGGAACACCGCCTTCACCGGAGCGTTGCTGAACGCACTACGCATACCCGGCCCGCTCACCCTGGATCAGATCCACCGCCACATCGACCAAGAACTGGTTGGCCGAGGCCTCCCCCGCCCGCAACGCCGTTCGGTCGGCACCGCCGGAAACCTCACCGTGACACGGGGGCCGATCAAACCCCCGCCCCCACCTGCTGTCACTGGACTGTCCTCTCAACAAGGACTCCGTCCGGCCGCTTTCCGCTCCCGCAAGAAGCCGCCGGGCGCTGCGGCGAAGACTGGCCGTGCCCTGCTCGCGATGTTGCCGCTCGCTGTGCTCCAGGGCAGCACCTACGTACCCCAGGCGCCAGACTCATTCCTCGATGCCACGCGCGTAGTGGCGGGAGTCTGGAGAGACGACGAAGGAAATCGCAATAACGGAGCAGATTCGAGCTACAACGAAGACGTAATCGCGGGATTACTTGATCTTGCCGACTTAAAGGGAGGTCTTACATTCAAGAAGATCGCGCGAGAAGATGCGGTAGGAACGCTAATAAGTCGCGAAGTTCACATCGCCGGCACGCTGGGCATAACCCCATCCAGGGAAAGAGTAGTCGATTTTGTTGGTCCGCTCGCTTCCTCGCGACTGGGCGCATTAGTTCGTCGCCAAGAAACAGGTATCAAAAAAATTTCTGACCTTTCCGGGCGGCGTGTATGCACGATCGCGACTTCGACAACAGTCGACTCTCTGGAGAAGGTCACAGAGGGGGTGCAGATCATCGTAGAACAGGGTCTTGGTGGCTGCCTCACCAGCCTATATCGGCGCGCAGTGGACGCGATCGTCGGAGACCGGTTGACACTTGCCGGCATGCAGTTAGCGGAGCAACAAGATACTAAACTTATCGAGGGGATCAGGTTCGGCCATCGCGAATCCACGGGATTCGCGATAGCCAAGGACAATCATGACACTTGCGAACGCCTCCGAATCGCCTTGCAAAAATACGTCGGCAGCAACGATTGGCGGAAACACTTCAGCGAACGCCTGCCTTCAAAGGAGGATTTTCTCGAAGCGCAACCCACATGGGAAGAGATCAACGAAATGTCTTGCCGAGAAAGCGCAGCAGGCTGAGTGGCCTGCAATGACGTGAGTTCTTCAGAATTCCAGCACGCGCGATCAACAAGGCGCTGCCCGACAGACCGATTGGCAGGTGCAGACAGCAAGCAAATCACGTTGTGCGGATGCGATGTACGAGGCCCAGGGAAGCGGAAGCGGCAGACCATGTGCGTCCGGTGGTGCTCCCCCCTCGGACACAGACAGTTCGCCTGTGGAGTCCTGGTCACGTGTATACGTGGCCAGGGCTTTTCTGTTTCGCCGGGCGCCGGGGCAGCGCGCCTTCAGCGGCCGGGGCGGCGGATCGTGACGGGGCCGCCGGGGGTTCTGACGGTCATCAGGGACCCCGAGATCGAGACCTCCGGGTCGGCGGTGCCCGGCACGATCACGGTCAGCACGTCGGGCGCCTCCGGTGACTCCACGGTGATGGTCTCGGCGGTGCGCTGGTAGCCGAGCGAGATCGTGCCGGGGAGCAGCGCCCGGCCCCTGGCGGGGAACAGCAGGAGCGTCACCCGCCAGTCCCCGTCGCCCAGCACCACCGCGCCGTCGTCCTGGGAGACGAGGGTGAGCCCGGGGTCCACGTGCCAGAGACTGCGCACGGTGCCGGCGGGCACGCTGTCGTGCACGGCCAGCAGGTCCGGTGAATGGTTGACCAGGACGCGCCGGGTCCTGGTCACTCCGTAGGCGTCGTCGGACAGCTCGAAGCACTGGCGTGAGGAGCCGAGCGCGGAGCTCAGCAGGCGGGTGGGCGTGCCAGGGCGGAAGGCGCCCGGGACGACGGGCACGTTGTGCGCCTGAGGGGTGCGGGTCCAGTCCACGTAGGCGGTCCGCTCATAGGAGTGGAAACCCGCCTCCACCAGGATCCGGCGGCCCTGGGCGCCATAGGTGACGCCCAGGTGGTCCTCATGCCCGTGCAGCGCCCGCCCCGGGCCGAACCTGATCGAGTAGTGGGCTGAGCCGGGATCGTCCCACGTCGTCCGGCCGAAGACGTACCCGGCGTCGAACACCCGCACCACCGGCCCTTCGTGCGGGAACCCGTCCGCCCGGACGTTCGCCGGGCTGTCGCCGATGGGGACGAGGTAGCCGTCGGGTTGGGTGGCGTGGGCGATGTACGCCTCCAGCGCGGCTCTCCTGGCGACCAGCCGCTGGGGCGGTTCGGCTCCGCTCTCCCTGATGGCCCGCAGCGCCACGCCGAGCCGGCGGTGCACGTACAGGCCGTAGCGGGGAGCCTGCTCGTGCAGCACCCCTTGCTCGTCGATGGCCAGCTCGGCGGAGGCGGTCATCCTGCGTACGGCCAGGTCGCGCCACCTCGCCCGGCCCAGGCGGCAGCCGACGACCAGCAGCGCGACGTCCTGGTCCAGGCCGTGGTTGTGGCCCTCGCGGTAGAGCGCCGGATCGGCCAGGAGCTCGCCGTGCTCGGCCAGGCCGTCCCAGAGCCACCGGGTCCGGACGTGCTCGCTGAGGCACACGAGCACGGGGGCGCGCAACGCGATCGCGTGTTCGGCCCACGCCCACGGGCTGACCCCGCGGCCGCCGCGCAGGTTCTCGCGCGTCCAGTGCTCGGCCAGGTGCGCGGCGCGCCGCAGGTACGCCGACTCTCCCGATCGCTCGTACTCGGCGACCAGGCGGCCCACCCAGCGCAGCGTGTGCAGGTTCAGCGCCCAGGAGCGGTTGCCGTGCGGGTTCGTGCTCCAGTCCACGTCCGCGCCGAGATCGACGGGTGGCAGTCCGGCGAACGTGACGCGCCCGCTCATCACCTCCTCCACCTTGCTCATCGGGAACTGGTCGCTCAGGCAGATGGCCCTGCCTGAGAGCATGCGGGCACGCCGGAACACGTCATGGCTCCTGATTTTGGGCGCGCGGCACCTACGTGCCTGCGCGGGTGAGTCCTAGCGGGGGCCCTCGTCGGTCCAGCCCGCGACCAGGACGATCTCGGTGCGTCCCCCTCGGTCGTCCGTGCACGACAGGACCTGCGAGGTGACCGGGTCGATGATCAGGGTCCGCTGGACGCCGGACGGCAGGCCGAAGGAGAACGCCTCGCCATGACGACCTCTCGTGTCCGTACGGGCGCCCAGGTAGCGCACCTCGGACAGGTCGGCCAGTGCGCGGTAGGCGGCGGCGCGGACCGCCGGCAGGGACGGCTTGGTCCAGAGCAGGCCGCTGAGCGCGTCGGCGAGCAGCCTCGCGTCCGGCAGCATCGCGGTCACCCGCTCGCGTAGCGCGGCGGGATCGGAGGGCAGGTTCTGGATCTGCGCGTACGTCAGGTCCTGTCCCGCCATGCTGAACGGCGACTTGCCCGTGACCCGGGTCACGCGGCCCTGTTCCGCGGTCCACGCCCGGCCGTCTCTGGTCGCCCAGAGCTCGCTCTCCCTGGTGCCGTCGTACAGCTTCTTGACGTGCCAGTAGGTCCCGTCCGCGGCGGAGGACTCCGCCGTGGTGGCCGCCGCCAGCAGGATCGACCGGCTGGACGGCTCCTGCCCGGGTGCGCCGTACACGACGAGGACCATCGCGAGGGCCGCCGCGACGACGGGGGCCGCCAGCCACGACAGGCGCCTGCGCCTGCGCCGGGCCGCCAGCTGCCGCCATACTCTGGCCCGCCCCTGCGGGTCCGGACCGGGCTCGCCGTACAGGTCGCGTACCAGCTCATCCATGGACGCGCACCTCGCCGAGACGGGCGCGCAGCTTCTTCCTGGCCCGGTTCAGACGGGAGCCGACGGTTCCGTACGGGATGCCGAGCGCGGTGGCGATCTCCTCGTGGGTCAGCCCTGCCAACGCGACGAGCAGCAGCACGTCGCGATCGCGGCGATCCAGCTCGGCCAGGGCGGAGGCCAGCTCAGGACGAAGACTCTGGGCACTGACGCGGACGGCCACCGAGTCCTCGTGCCCCGGGGAATCGGCTTCGGGGCCGAAGCGGCCGAGAGCGCGCAGGGTGCGGGCCTCCAGGCGGCGGTGCTTGCCGATCAGGTTCGTGGCGATGCCGTACAGCCAGGCCCGGACGCTCGCGCGGGACGGGTCGTACTGCGCGCGCTTGCGGAACGCCGTGAAGAACGTCTCCGCGACGATGTCCTCGGCGTGGTCCGGGCCGAGGCGCTGGGCGACGTAGGTGTGGATCTCCCCGAAGCACCTGCCGAACAGCTCCTCGAACCCCTCCGCGTCCAGTGCCCCCGGTGCGCGGGCCGTCCAGGGCACGGGCATCGCGATGGTCTCCCCCGTCATGTGGCGCCTTCCGATGCATCAATGGTCATCTCTTATCACCCGATGCACCGGTTTGCTTTCACGGCTGCCCAGGAATCGGCGCATGTCGGCGGAAGCGCAGCATGGCCTCGTCTATCAGGATCTCGGCGCACTCACGCGGCTCCCATCCGCGGACGTTCGCCGTCTTTCCGGGCTCCAGATCCTTGTAGACGTCGAAGAAGTGCCCGATCTCGCCTCGTACGTGCACCGGGACGTCGTCCATGTCCTGACACCCCTCGAAGCGAGGATCGTCCGCAGGTATGGAGAGGATCTTGGCGTCCGGGCCGGCCTCGTCGCTCATCCAGAACACCGCGACGGGACGGACGCGGATGAGGCAGCCGGGGAACGTCGGCACCTCGCCCAGCACCATCGCGTCCAGCGGGTCCCCGTCCTCGGCCAGGGTGTCGGGGAGGAAGCCGTAGTCGTAGGGGTAGACGGTCGCTGTGAACAGCAGGCGGTCCAGCCGGATGTGCCGCTGGTCGGGGTCCATCTCGTACTTGTTGCGAGACCCCCGTGGTGTCTCCACGACCACGTCGAAACGCATGAGCCCTACCTCAAAGCACCTAACCGTTCGCCTTCGCGAGCAGTTCGCGAGCTCTGGCCGCGTGTGCGCGCTCGACGAGGACCTCGTACTTGTCGGCGACCAGACCGCTCTCCGATATGTGCCGGGACTTGGCGGCCTCCGCCTTCGGGAGTGGTGACGGTGCGGCGCCGCCTATCCCCCTATATCCGCCTTTTCCGGACGCCAGACCGGACAACCTCACGGCGGCGGAGATCTTTCGTGCCCTGACTACCCGGCTCGGGCATGTGGTCCCGGTGGGATCAGCACTACCCGAGGGCCTGGTCGAGGTTGAAGGCGGCGCTGATGAGCGCCAGATGGGTGATGGCCTGCGGGAAGTTGCCGAGCTGCTCGCCGGTGTGCCCGATCTCTTCGGCGTACAGGCCCAGGTGGTTGGCGTAGGTCAGCATCTTCTCGAACGCCAGACGGGCCTCGTCGACGCGGCCGGCGCGGGCCAGCGCCTCGACGTACCAGAACGAGCAGATCGAGAACGTGCCCTCCGCCCCCTGCAGCCCGTCAGGGCTCGCTTCGGGGTTGTAGCGGTATACCAGCGAGTCGGAGACCAGCTCGTCACCCAACGCGTCGAGGGTGGACAGCCACTTGGGGTCCGTCGGCGAGACGAACTTGGCCAGCGGCATCATCAGCACGGACGCGTCCAGGACGTCCTCGTCGAAATGCTGGATGAACGCTTCCCTGTCGGCCGACCAGCCGCGTTGCATGATCTGCCGGTAGATCGCGTCGCGAACCCGTCTCCAGCGCTGCATGTCGGCGGGAAGTCCGCGTTGCGTGGCCATCCGGATGGCGCGCTCGATGGCCACCCAGCACATCAGCCGCGAGTAGACGAAGTTCTTGCGCCCGCCGCGGGTCTCCCAGATGCCTTCGTCAGGCTGGTCCCAGTTCTCGCAGACCCAGTCCACCAGCGTGCACAGCGAGTCCCAGCGACCGCTGGCTATCGGATCGCCCCACTTGTTGTACAGGTAGATGGAGTCGATGAGCGCGCCGTAGATGTCGAGTTGCAGCTGGCCGGCGGCGGCGTTCCCGACGCGCACCGGCGCCGATCCCCGGTACCCCTCGAGATGGTGCAGCTCCTGCTCGGGCAGGTCACTGCGCCCGTCGATGCCGTACATGATCTGCAACGGACCGGTACGGCCGTCCCCGCTGAGCGGGACGTGGCTGCACAGGAAACCCATGAACGCCTCCGCCTCCTCGGTGAAACCGAGCCTCAGCAGGGCGTACACGCAGAACGCGGCGTCGCGGATCCACACGTACCGGTAGTCCCAGTTGCGCTCGCCGCCGATCTGCTCGGGCAGGCTGGTCGTCGCCGCGGCGACGATCCCGCCGGTCGGCGCGTAGGTGAGCAGCTTCAGCGTGAGCGCGGAGCGGTGGACCACCTCCCGCCACCGTCCCCGGTAACGGGAGGCGGACAGCCAGCCACGCCAGAACGCGACCGTGGCGGCGAACTCGTCCGCCGCCTCCTCGATCGGGCAGCCGCGCAGCTCAAGGCCTTCGCCCAAACGGTCGAGCGCGAAGACGGCCTGCTCTCCCTCGGCAAGCTTGAACCGCGCCCACACGTCCTGCCCGTCGGTCTCCATCAGGACGCTGGAGGTCAGGGCGATGCGGACCGACGAAGTCTCGAACAGCGCCCGGTGCCCCTCCAGGCATACGGTGTGCGGCTGCCTGGCGTAGTCGAAGCGGGGAGCCACCCGGGCACGGAACGGGAGCGTGCCGCGTACGCACGTCACGCGGCGGATCATCCGATGCCGGTCGGCCTCGCGCGGGTCACCCGCGATGGGCATGAAGTCCTGGATCTCGCCCACCCCGTCCTCGGCGAAGAACCGGGTGATGAGCACATTGGTGTCGGGGAAGTAGAACTGCTTGGTCCTGGCGGGCGTGTCGGCGGCCAGTTCGAACGACCCGCCCCGATCGGCGTCCAGGATCGAGCCGAAAATGCTCGGGGAGTCGAAGCGGGGGCAGCAGTACCAGTCGATCGTGCCGTTCGTGCCGACGAGCGCGACGGTGCGCAGATCGCCGATCAGCCCGTGCTCGCCGATCGGCAGATATCGGGGGTCATCGGTGTAACCGAACGCTCCAACCGCCATCCGTCCCCTCCTCCTTGCCCTCAAGCTACGCACATCGGGCACTCGCCCGTCCCTGCCGCCCGTCAAGACAACGCAGATCTTCACCACGCGCCCGGGACATGGATTGGACACGGGTTTATCCCGGAACCATTGCCGGGTCATTGCCGCCAGGATTTGGCGTATTTGCGCCGGTACTTTAGATCGCCCTCGGTCACGATGAGAGCCATCGCCCGTTGTTCGATGGTCTCGTCGCCGGTCGCCTTGTGGAGATTCCGCACGCCGATGACGATGTCGTTTCGGATGAGCGTGCAGTTCTTCTCATGGGGAGGTTGGCGGCCACCTCGCCCCACTGGTTTCGGCTCCGACGTCATGCGACGCAGCATCGCGCGAGCCGTCGCTCACGGCTTGCGGGCGACACCGCAGACGGCGCTCACCACGGCGGGCGGCTCGTCCCACCGGTCCGGGGCCGGGCGCCACTCCGGGGTCGGGACCACGCCGGGCTCCACCGGCTCCAGCCCGGCGAAGAACTCCGAGATCCGCTCGGGACTGCGCAGCTGGTAGGTGTTGGCGGCGCTCTTGTTGTAGCTGGCGACAGCCTCTATCAGCGCTGGATTGGTGTTGGTGCCGTCGCTCAGCACCAGGTAGCTGCCGGGCACGAGCGGGTCCATCAGCTGGTCGATGATGTCCTTGGGATTGTCCTCGTCGACGAGCTGGCCGGCGATGCTCAGCATCATGACGGCGACGGGCTGGGAGAAGTCGAGCGTCTTTGCGGCTCCGCGCAGGATCACGTCCGGGTGGTGGACGTCCGCGTCGATGTAGTCGGTGGCGCCAGGGGCCGCGCCGGTGAGCAGGGCACGGGCGTGGACCAGCACGATGGGGTCGTTGTCCACGTAGACGACGCGGGATTCGGGGGCGATGCTCTGGGCGACCTCGTGGGTGTTGTTGGCTGTGGGCAGGCCGGTGCCGATGTCCAGAAACTGCCGGATGCCCACTTCGCTGACCAGATAGCGGACCGATCGGATGAGGAACTCGCGCTGCAGGCGGGCGACCATCGCGAAGTCCGGGAACAGCCGCAGCAGGGTCTCACCGGCCGCGCGGTCGACGGCGAAGTGGTCCTTCCCGCCTAACAAGAAGTCCCACACCCGGGCGGAGTGCGGGACGGTCGTGTCGACGCGGGCCCAGGCCGACTCGGCGGCATTACTGTCGCTCATGCTGGAAGTTGACTCCCTATTGCAGGATATGGGAGGGATTTTGACGGTACAGCAACGCGTGTACGTCTTCCAAGCACCTCCGAGGCCGGTGCCCGGCACTGCCGGGCTCCTGCCCGTGATCGGGCGGTCGCCCTCCGTCGGGTACGTGACGCACGCGATCATTGTCGCAGGAGCCGTCTTCAGCAGTGCCAGGATGCCCAGATGCCGCGAAATAGCGTGATAGGTCAGCCGCCCCACGCCATGTTGATCTCACGCTCGAAGTTGACGTATCCGGCGCGTTCGAAGGCCCTGGCCATCGGCACGTTCCCGAGGTCGGTGGCCGCGCGGATCCGCGGGACGCCCTGGCCGGCGAGGATCCTCGTGCCCTCGGCGAGCAGGTCGTCGATGTGGCCCTGCCCGCGGTGCGCAGGCAGGATGCCGATGTAGGCGATGATCGGGTTGTAGCTGTTGCGGGCCGGGATGACGAATCCGACGGGGTCTCCGCCCGCCGTCGTCGCGATCCGCCACCACTCCCGCGGGCTCTTGTAGTGCGCCAGCTCCTCGTCGTAGTGCTTGGCCGCCGCCTGGGAGGCGGGCATCGTGGCCAGGTCGGCCCGGCCGTGCGCGTCGAGGGTGCCCGCCATGACGGCGGTCATCAGCTCGACGAGCTCGTCCCGGTCGCCGACCGGCCGGAACGTCAGGCGCCCGCTCGGCTCGGGAACCGGCGTCCCCGGACGCCATTCCAGGCGCAGGCGTTCGACGAGCAGCTTGGCGCCGGTCCGTTCGAGCACTGCCATGCGGTCCTCGACGATCTGCCCCGCCGCCCTGTCTTCACGCCAGTCAGGCGGGATGTACCGGCCGTACTGGGGCGGCAGGGCGCCCGGCGGCAGGACCGCGGCCATCGCGGTCTCCAGCAGCCGCACCCCGATGTCGATCCGGTCCGGGTCGGCGTCGTCGAGGTCCAGCGTGTCCAGCACGTACGGCGGGTCCTCGGGACGCTGCGCCCACCAGGCGAGCCTGGCGACAGGGCGGTCACCCCGCAGCGCCAGCCACATCCAGTCGGGCCGGCGGCGGCCGGTGTCGAGGTCGTCCGCCAGCTCGTCGTTGAGGACGTAGGGCAGGCGGCAGAAAAGGTCGAGTTCGGCGCGCCCGGAGAGCGGGCGCATGGTCAGGTCGTTCTGGGTCAAGGCACTTACCTTCGGTAAAAGGTGTGGTGTGCCAGGACGCCCCAGGGTCAGCTAGTTGCCGGACCTCTGGAAGGAACTGGCACGACGGGTCGTGGAACGCATCGGCTAATCCCTCCTATCGCTGCTCAGGCCCCGGGCCCTCGATGGGCGGGGTCGTCATGTTCTATCGGATCCGCAGCAAGGCGAGCAAATCCATTCCAAGCCGGGCACCTCGCACGATGTGCCCACCTTGATCGTATGCGAGAGCTTTTCGTCACCGACCGACTAGTATGGCGTTCTGCTCACGAGACGAAGGGGCGCCCCTGTGACAGAGGCGGAGCGCGTACCTCCTGGTGTCAACCCGCACGTCCCGAGCTCCGCTCGCGTGTACGACTATCTGCTCGGCGGCAAGGACCATCTCGCGGTCGACCGGGCGGTGGCGGACAGACTCCTCGCCGTCGCTCCGGACACGCGGCTCGTCGCCCGGGCCAACCGGATGTTCCTGGTGCGTGCCGTGCGGCACCTGGCCGAGAACGGCGTCCGGCAGTTCATCGACCTGGCCACCGGCATCCCCACCTCGCCCAGCGTGCACGAGGTGGCCCGCGCGGTGAGTCCCGCGTGCCGGGTCGTCTACGTGGACTACGACCCCGTGGTGCGCATGCACGCAGACGTGCTGCTGGCCAGCGAGCCGGGAGTGGCGAGCATCCAGGCGGATCTGCGCCGGCCTGACGAGATCCTGGTCGATCCGCACGTCACGGGTCTGATCGACTTCGATCAGCCGGTCGGCGTGCTGGTGGTCGCCGCGCTGCACTTCGTCCGGGACGAGGAGGACCCGGCGGGCATCGTGGCGGAGTTCCGCAAGCGGATGGCGCCGGGCAGCTACCTGGTGCTCTCGCACACGATGGCGGAGAGCGATCCGGATGCGAAGGCCCAGCTGACCATGGCGACCGCCAACTCCCCCGCCGAGGCCACCTTCCGCGGCCATGACGAGGTGCTGAGCTTCTTCGACGGGTTCGAGCTGATCGGGCCCGGCCTGGTCCCGGTGCACGAGTGGCGCCTGGACGACGCGGACGACGCGGCGATCCCGCTGCTGAGCGGCCCGCCGAAGCTCCGCGTCGACGGCGGAGTGGGACGCCTGACCGGCTGAGGCGGCTCGTTCCGGCCGGGGGTCACTCCAGGCCGAGCGGCAGGACTTCGACCGTCTGCGAGCTGCCGCCGCGGTCCCCGAGCCGCCCGAAGGCGAGCGTGAGTGCCGGGCCGGTGGTGGCGGCGCGCAGGAGCGGGTGTGCGGAGAGCACCTCGGTGACCGGGCGGTGCCAGGTCACGGTCAGCTCGTCCAGGTCCCGCCGGGGGTCCGACACGGTGACGGTGGCCGTGCCGTCGGGGCGCTCTCGCACGAGGACGGCGCACGGGGCGGAGGCGGTGACGCCGCCGACGGATCCGGCGGTCCAGAAGTTGACCGCCGTGATGCCCGCCGACGGGACGTGGACGCCCTGCTGGCGGGAGGTGTTGGCGAGCACGCGCATCCAGCCGGGGTCGGCGGCGCGAGCCCTGGTGCCCGCCAGGCTCGAGTTCGGCAGCAGCAGGTAGGCGTATCCGGCCGAGACCGGGTCGGTGCCGTGGCCGAGCCAGAGGGTGACCTGGGTCCGGCCGCCGCGTTCGCCGCGCAGCGCGTGGAGCGGGTGGTCGGCGCGCATGACGTAGCCGCCGTGCCCTTCCAGGTGCCCCCAGCGCGCCTCGCCGTCGACGGTGAGGAGGCCGTCGGCCCGGCGGTCGTCCACGATGGTCTCGACGGGCACGCCGTCTCCGCTGGTGATGCCGGCGCCCAGGCAGACCACGGCGTCGTCGAGGAAGACCCACGACTTGAAGGCCTCCATCGTGCTTTCGAGGCCGTACAGATGCTGGCCGACCGTCGCGTACGTGCCGTCGGTGGCGCCGCCCACCCAGCGGGCCGGCGGGCAGACGCCGCCCCAGGCCTCCCCGGCGCCGTCCGGCAGCCGCCGCGTGGAGACGGTCGTGCCCGGCAGGCGGTAGGGGTCGGCGGTGCGCCAGAACCCGCCGGAATACTGGTCGCCGTGGCCCTCGCCCCACCAGTAGAGCATCCCCGAGCCGGTGTGCCAGCCGCGCGGGTTCTCGCCGTTGCCGTGCTCGTAGTGGGCGATCCGGTAGGAGGCCATGCTGAGCGCAGCGCACCAGCCCGGCCTGCGGTGTACGGCGCGGGCGCTCATCGGCAGCAGCCGGTGCCCCGCGGGCTCGCCGGCGGCGGGGATCTCGTCGTCGCCGAGTATGGCGGCCAGGCGTGAGCGGAATGCCGGGTCGCCACCGCCGGGCGTGGACGGGTACGAGCCCCGTACCGCCCAGCCCTTGACCATGGCCTGCCAGCGGGATCGCTCGGCCGCCGAGGCGGTCTCCGCCAGCAGCAGGATCGCCGAGGCGATCCGCTGTCCCCTGGCGCGGTCTCCGTACGCCTGCCTGCTGATGGCGCGGCCGCTGACCAGGTCCATGCACGAGCCGTCGTGGACGAACGGCGCGAACGACCGCTCGACGCTGTCGTAGACGATCTGCCGGTTCGGGTCCGTGACCTCCCATGGCGAGCCGCGCAGCACCGCGAACAGGGTCGCCAGGCCGTGTAACAGCACCGCGCCGTAGCCGCCCTGGTAGGGGACGGTGGTGTGCTGGATGAACGAGCCGTCGCGGTAGAGGCCGTCGCCCTCGGAGACGTAGCGGAAGACGGGCGCGAGCGCGGAAGCGGCCAGCCCGGCCTTGCCCGGGTCTGCGCCGATGACGGCGCGCAGCAGCATCACCGTGCACAGGTCCACCCTGTTGGCGCCGGTGCTTGTGCCGTCGTAGCCGGCCAGGCGGCGCTCGGGGACGAAATGGTCCACCGCCTCCGCGAGCGCCGCGCTCTGCCGGCCCGTCAGGTGGGGGCCGATCAGTACGGCCGCGTCGAGGAGCCTCCTGGGGGCGCCGATCTCCCAGTCCCACCAGTTGCCGTCGGCGTCCGCGCCCGCGCTGTAGACGTGCCGCCGGCAGTGGTCGATGCCGGTGGCGACGGCCGTGGCCAGGCGGGCGTCGCCGGTCAGTCCGGTGCCCGGCGCCGCGTACGCGCGGGCCATCGCCTGCAGCCTGGCCGGGGTGCGGGTCAGGGAGGGGAACGGCAGGTCGGCCAGAGGGACGTGCGGGCCGGTGCCATGGTGCCGAGGTGCCGGGCCACAGCCGTCGCCGCCTCCGTGACGCCCGCGCCCGCCGTCACCTCCCGCCATCTGTCCCGCAGCGGGGGCAGTGAGCTCGCGAGATCGGGAGCGGGCGGATCGTCGCGCACCGGGAAGACCACCGCGGCCGTGGCCATGCCGCCGAGCGCTAACAGTGATCGCCTGGAGTATCGCGGCACGCCTGCATTATCACTGGCCGTGGCGCCGGGTGAGGAGGAGCATGACGGCAGGAGCCCTTTGACGGAGGCGAGCCAGGCATGGAGACACCAGCAGCCGGCCCCGAGCCGGGACGGATCCCGTTGCGGCCGGTCGACCGCGTGAGCGTGACCACCCTGATCGACAACTCTTCCGACGTGCTGCTGCCCGACGAGGGACTGGTGCGGCGGTGGGGACTGAACGGCACGGGCAAGGGGCTGGTCGTGCTCACCGGATGCGGCCATGCCGGGATCGTGAACATCGTCCGGCACGCCAAGCGGCTGACCGGCGTGGACCGGGTGCACGCCGTGCTGGGCGGCTTCCATCTGAGGAGCGGCCCGATCATCCCGCGGACGGTCGAGGCCCTGGTGGCGGAGGCGCCCGCTGTGGTCGTACCCGCTCATTGCACGAGCTGGACGGCACAGCACGCGCTCGCGGCGGCCATGCCGGGAGCGTTCCGGCCCAACGCCGTCGGAAGCAGGTTCGAGCTGTGAGCGCGGCGGGCCCGGTGGGGCCGCGGGACGCGATGGAGTTCATCAACGAGCAGGACGAGGCCACGCTGCGGCGGTTCGTCGACCGGCTGGAGGCGCGCGGCGCCGACCCGGTGTTCACCGGCTACCGGGAGGAGTACTTCGACCGGGCGGCGCTGACGTCGGCGCGGACGGTGCTGGAGGTCGGCTGCGGCACCGGGCTCATCGCGCGGGCGCTGGCGGGCCGGAAGGGGTTCGGCGGGCGGGTGACAGCGGTCGACCAGAGCCCGGTGCTCGTGGACGCGGCCCGGCGGCTGTCGGCGGCCGAGGGCGTGGACGGACGGATCGACTTCCTGGTCGGTGACGCGCACGCGCTCGACCTGCCCGGCGGGACGTTCGACGCGGTGATCGCGCACACGCTGATCAGCCATGTCGGCGATCCTCTGACGGTCCTGCGGGAGGCGGCCCGGGTGGTCCGGCCCGGCGGCACCGTCACCGTCTTCGACGGGGACTACGCCTCCCTTTCCTTCGGCGGCGCCGACGCCGCACTCGGGCAGGCGATGGAGCAGGCGCTGCTCGCGGTGATCGTCAGCAAGCCGCGCGTCATGCGCGACCTGCCTCGGGTCCTGGTGGCGGCCGGGCTGCGGACGACCTTCGTACGTGCCCACGTCCACGCCGAGGTCGGCACCGGCGCCTTCTTCCCCGGCATGCTGGACGCGTTCGCGCCGCTGATCTCGCGTGCCGGGCTGCTCCCGGCCGAGCGGGTCGACGGCTGGCTCGCCGAGCAGCGCCGGGCCATGGCGGACGGGACGTTCTTCGCGGCCTGCAACTACTACACCTACATCGCCGAGCGCCGGTCGTAGACTGGGCAGGAGCTCCTACGACCTGGCGGCGGTGGCCGGCGACAAGCTGACGATGTCCTACGCGCTGCGGCATCTGGGCATCGCCGAGGCCAGCGGCGCCAAGGGGGGTCATGGGCTGGGTGTCCGAGGCCCGCGAGCAGCTGTAGCGGTCAGGGCCGGCACCGCTTCGGACAGCGACGCCAAGGCATGATCGTGTCCTGACCGGGTAGCCGCCGCGAATGCGGCACCAGAACTGGAAGACCTACGGTGAGGGCGGGCTGGGAGCGCGGCTGACCGTCGCCTCCGTCACGGTCGCGCTCGTCATGATCCCGTTCATGCTGCTGCTCGTCCTGGCCAAGATGCCGCTCAACCGGCTGGACGCGAGCGTGGCCGGGGAACTGCACGAGTACGCGCTGGCCAATCCCGCCGTGACCAACCTGCTCATCGTGTGGACCGATCTGTTCGGGCCGTGGCCCTGGCGTATCGCGGTCGTCGCGCTGGCCGTCTGGCTGTGGCGCAGGGGCGCACGCCGGGTCGCGATCTGGGCGGTCACCACGATCACTGTGGGCGGGCTGCTCGGCCTCGCGCTAAAGATCGTTGTGGCCCGGGCCAGGCCGAGCCTGCCCGACCCCGTGGCGCTGGCGCCCGGCGACGCCTTCCCCTCGGGGCACGCGCTGCACGTGACGCTCGGCGCGGGCGTGATCGTGCTGCTCATCCTGCCCCGGCTGCCCGCCTACGGGCGGTTGCTGACCTGGGCCATAGCCGGGTTCCTGGTGGTGTCCGTCGCCTACACCAGAGTCGCGCTCGGCGTGCACTGGGTCAGCGACGTCGTCGCCGGGATCATCCTGGGCGTGGCCGTGATCGCCGCCACCGTGGCGGCGTTCGAGACCTGGCGGCGAGAGCAGGGCCGAAGGCCCGCCTCGCCTCCGGTCGAAGGAGTGGAACCCGAGTCCGTGAAGGTGATCCGTGACCAAGATTGATGTGCGCCACTACGCGTTAGCTCTCGTCCTGCCACTGGTGCTGATGGCCGTGGTGACGTTCGGGGCGGGTGAGCTGGTCCTGGCCATGAGCACCGGCGAGAGCGCGGTGAGCAAGGGCCTGGCCGCCGAACGCAGCGGCGTGTGGAACACGCTGACCGACTTCGGCAGCAGCTTGTCCGACACCCCGTACATCGTCGCGCTCACCGCGGCGGCGGCGATCGCCTTCAGGCTGGCCTTCAAGCGCTGGCGCGAGTCGGTCTTCCTGATAGCGGCCGTGTGGAGCCAGTCGCTGATCTTCCTGGCCACCACCCTGGTCATCGACCGGCACCGGCCCTCGGTGCCTCACCTCGACCCCGCGCCACCCACCTCCAGCTTCCCCTCGGGGCACGTCAGCGCCGCGGTCGCGTTCTACTGCGGCCTGGCGCTCGTCATGAGCACCCGCGTCCGCGGCAGGGCATGGCAGGTCGCGATCTGGGTCATCGGCGGCGCCGCGCCGCTCCTCGTCGCCTTCTCCCGGCTCTACAGGGGGATGCACTTCGTCACCGACGTCCTCTGGGGGCTGCTGCTCGGGATCGTCTGCGTGGTGGTGGCCGCCCGCGCGATCCTGCGCCGCGCGGACTGATCTTGCCGTACGGCGGGCGGCCGGGGCGGGCCTAGACGAGGCCCGCGGTGTCGGCGCGGAGCCGGCTGCCCTGCCGGAACACCTCGGCCAGCGCCAGCACGACGAACCCCGAGACGACCGCCCAGTGGTGGTCCTGGACCGCGCCCATGGTCACGCCCTCCAGAGGGGTGCCGGAAAGCAGCGCCCACAGGGCCAAATCCTCCACTCGGGGCAGCATGCCGACCCCGATGAGCAGGAAACCGATCGTCACCAGCCTGCGCGCGTTCGCCGGGACGAACGGGTCGCCCGCTCCGAAGGTGCGGATCACGACCAGCAGGAGCACCGCGACGATCCCCAGGATGAGCACGAGCAGCAGGTCGGGCAGCGCGAGCCCGAGTCCGCCCCACACGGTCACTGCGAGGAGGCGGATGCTCAGCGGAGGCTTGGTCATGAGACGTCTTCCCCTCGGCGGCGGTATCGATTCTCGATAAAACGATAAACGATATGCCTTATCCGGACAAGGCTGGGATTTATCTCCTTACGGCATAAGCTATTATCAGGATTCCGACAATGGTTTACGGCGTACGGAGTTGACATGCCCAAGGCGACGATGCATGACGGAAGCACCATCGACATCGAGGTGCACGGCACCGGCGAGACCCTGCTGATCCCCGTCAACCCACGGCCTCTGGAGGGGCCGCAGGCGGAGGAGATGCGCAAGTGGGGGGCCGATCCGGCGCTCGGCCGCTCGCTCATCGACGGGCTCAGCGGGCAGATGCGGGTGGCCGCCTTCGACTACGAGGGGCATGTGCTCGCCGAGCCCAAGGCCGGCACGCTGACCCCGGACAACGTCGCCGCCGACATGCTGGCGGTGGCCGACGCAGTGGGGGCCGGGCGGTTCGCGTACTACGGCTACTCCTGGCTGGCGCTGAGCGGGCTGCAGCTCGCGATCCGCACCGACCGCCTGTCAGGGCTCGTCATGGGCGGCTTCCCGCCGGTCGGCGGGCCGTACGCCGAGATGCTGGCGGTGACCGCGGCCACGCACGAGATGGCGGTCACGCCGAAGCCCGCCGAGCCTGCCGAGCCCGCCGAAGGCGGCGAGTTCGACTGGTCCTCGGTGGAGGTGACGATGACGCCGGCGCAGACCCAGCAGTTCCTCACGCTGTACGAGGCGCTGCGGGGGTTCGACGACCTCGCGGCACAGCCGCACGTCACCTGCCCCCGCCTGTGCTTCGGGGGCTCGGCGGACGAGATCGAGTACGGCGAGCGGTGGGGCGACGTGCACGTGAGCATCGGCGGGCCGATCGTGCGCCGGCGGGCGGAGCTGGAAGGGCTCGGCTGGGACGTGGAGGTGCTGGAAGGGCTCGACCACACCCAGGCCATGCAGGCGGCGAACGTGCTGCCGATCCTGCGCCCGTGGCTCGCCGCGCACGTGTGAACCCCCCGCACGGGGAACAACGGGTCTCGACAGCACGCCGACACCTGGGACAGCCATGCAGACCTTCCTGCCATTCCCGGACTTCGCCAGTTCGGCGCGGGTCCTCGACCCGCTGCGCCTCGGCAAGCAGCGGGTCGAGGCGCTGCAGGTGCTGCGTGCGCTGACCGTCCCCGGGTACGGCTGGCGGCACCATCCCGTGGTGAAGATGTGGGCCGGGTACGAGGAGGCGCTGGTCCGCTACGGCCTGGAGATGTGCGGGCACTGGTGCGCCTCCGGCCGCGCCGACACCTGCGCCGGGACCATGTCGCGCGAGCTGGCCGAGCACTGCGGCACCGCCGCCGTCCGCTCCCAGCCGGAGCTGGAGGAGGCGGGCGAGCTGCCTCCGTGGCTGGGCGATCCCGCCCTGCACCTCAGCCACCGCTCCTCCCTGCTGCGCAAGGACCCGGCCCACTACCGGCCCATCTTCGGCCAGGATCCGGACGACCTCGACTACGTCTGGCCGGCCTCGGACCGCCCACCCGCGTGCATGCCAGGCGGCTAGGCGTTCCCGCTCTCCTCGACCAGCCGGGTGATGGAGTCGACCCTGCTCACCCGGCCGTCGGGAGCGAAGGCGGCGAACAGGTACACCTCCAGCGTCAGCACCTTGCCCTTGCGCAGCACCGAGTGCACGGTGTACCGCGCCGACGCGCGATCTTCGCCGACCAGCACGTCGCCCACCTCGATGCGGCTGCTCACGAGGTTGCGGCGCACCGGGCGGACATGGTCGATCAGCCGCTGCCGGTCGAGGGTGATCCCGTCGTTGTGGTACTCGAATCCGGGCACGTAGTAGCGGTCCAGGACACTGCCCGGGTCCTCCTCGCCGTACGCCAGCTCGTCCGGCAGCACGGTCAGAAACGCCTCGAACCTCTCTCGCAGGTCCATCTCTCCCCCTATACGACTTCGAAGTTGGCCATCATGGCCATGTCCTCGTGTTCGAGGTTGTGGCAGTGGAAGACGTACCGGCCTCGATAGCCGGTGAACCGGGTGACGATCTCCACGGTCTGGGCGTCGCGCAGCTCCACGGTGTCCTTCCACTCGGGCGGGCCCGCGGGGCGCTCGCCGTTCGCCGACAGCACCTGGAAGTGCGCCAGATGCAGGTGCACCGGATGGGCGACGTCACTGGTCAGCCGCCAGATCTCGGTGTCACCCAGCCTGGGCCTGGCGTCCGTCCGCCGCGGGTCGAACGGTTTGCCGTTGATCAACCAGCCGGTCCCGCCGTGCATGCTGCCACTGGTGAACTCGAAGTCCCGGGTGACGGCCGCCTTCGCCGGATCCAGCCGCTCCACCGCGGACAGCCTGGCCGGGACGGCCGAGTCGTCACGCGCGTCGCGGTCGACGACGAACCTCATCACCCTGCCCTGTGGCCCCTCACCCGCGAGATTGCGCAGCTCCACATGCTGTCCGACCTGGTACGCCGCGAAGTCGACGACCACGTCCACCCGCTCACCGGGAGCCAGCCGCACCTGCCGGACCGCGAGCGGCGCGGACAGCAGGCCGCCGTCGCTGCCGATGCGGATGAGCGGCCCGCCCGTGGACAGCTCGTACGCGCGGGCGTTAGAGGCGTTGAGCAGCCGCAGCCTGTATCTGGCGCGCGCCACCCGCAGCTCCGGCCAGGGCGCGCCGTTGACCAGGATGACGTCGCCGAGCACCCCGCCCATGTACGGCTCGCGGGCGCCCGGCCGGTCCGGATAGCCCGGGTAGGGCATGGAACCGTCCTCGGCGAAGGACCGGTCACAGATCATCAGCGGCACGTCACGCTCGCCCGCGGGCAGCGGCAGCGCCTCCTCCTCGGCGTCACGCACCAGGAAGAAGCCCGCGAGGCCGCGCCACACCTGCGGCCCGGTGTGATCCATGCGGTGATCGTGGTACCACAGCGTGGCCGCGCGCTGATCGAGCGGGAAGTCGTAGTCCCGCCGCGCACCCGGCCGCACCAGGTCGGTCGGGTAGCCGTCGGACTCCGGCGGGGTGCGCCCGCCGTGCAGGTGAAGGACCGTGGGCGCGGCCAGCTCGTTGGCGAGCCGCACCACGGTCCTGCGCCCACTGCGCGCCTCGATGGTCGGGCCCGGGAACTGCCCGCCGTACCCCCAGATCCCGGTCCGCAGGCCGGGGAGGATCTCCACGTCGGCGGCACGCGGCGCCAGATCGTAGTAGTCGACGCCGCCCTCGCTGCGCGCCGGCCTGGCCGGCGCGGGCACCGGCAGCGGCACCGCGTACGGCCTGGGCAGCGGCGCGGTGCTGGGAAGCAGCTGCGGCTGCGGCGTGCCCGCGAGCAGCGAGCAGCCGGGCAGCCCGGCCGCGGCGACCGCGCCGAGACCGAGCAGGCCGAGCGCGCGCCTTCTCGTCAGCGTCATGCCGCTGCCGGGGTGCGGCTGGACATGGCGCGGAAGAGCTGTACGACCGTGCCGCCGAAGATGGCGACGCCGAGCGGCAGGTGCAGCTCCTTGATGCCCGCTTCGCCGAGCATCGCCGCGATCGCCGTGGCGGCCAGCAGGATGACGGCGGAGGGGATGAAGGCCGGTGAGCCCCGCCCCGGCCGCCACACCAGGATGGACAGCAGTACGTGGATCGCCCCGATGCCCGCCAGGGCGAGGCCGGACGCGACGTGCAGGGCCCTGCCGTCGGCGGAGGACAGCAGCATGCCGGCCGTTACCGACTGGAACAGGGCAGCGACCACGTGCAGGGCCATCACGGTGCGCAGCGCGGTGAGGAAGTTCATCGAATCTCCTTCGGGCTTCGGGCTTGGGCTTCGGGCTTGGTGTTTCGTTGCTTTGGAGGCGCGGTGCCGCGCGGTGTCCGCACATCGTCGTCGGACGGGACGGCCTCGGTCGTCGTGCCGGGGTCGACTTCTGCGACTACGGCGGGGGGAGCGGATTTCGGGCGACTACCGCCCTGGGAGTAGACGTCTTCTCCGACCAGGAGCCGATGCGAGCGGCCATGACGGCGGTTTACTGTGCGGGCATGAGCTTTGATCAGGGCCGGCGTCCGGGCGCCGCCGATCTGGCGCTCGCGGTGGTCGTCGCCACCGTGCAGCTGGCCGGGGCGCTCGCCACGCCCGGTGTGGCGGCCCTGGACTACGCGGCCGTCCTGTGCGGCTCGCTGGTGCTGGTGGCCTGGCGCTGGTCCCCGCTGCTGGCTCTGCTCGTCAGCACGCCCTGCATGCTCGTCTACGCGGCGGAAGCGACTCCCGGCCCGCCGGCCGCCTTCCCGGTGCTGATCAGCGTGTTCGCCTCGGTCAGGGCAGGGCATCCGCTGCTCGCGGCGGGCGCCGCCACGCTCTTCCTGGGCGGCACCCTTGCGGCCAACCTGGCCGAAGCCACCACCAAGTCCCCGCAGGAGATCATCCAGGGCACGACCCTGCTGCTCGGCTGGTTCGTCGCGGCGGGCGTGGCGGCGACCGTGAGCAAGCACCGGCAGGCCTTTCTGCGGCAGGCGGAGGAGCGTGCCGCCGAGGCCGAGCGCAGCCGCGAGGAGACCGCCCGCCGCCGCGCGAGCGAGGAGCGGCTGCGCATCGCCAGAGAGCTGCACGACTCGCTCACCCACAGCATCTCCATCATCAAGGTGCAGGTCGGGGTGGCCGTGCACCTCGCCCGCAAGCGCGGCGAGGAGGTGCCGGCCGCGCTGGTGGCCATTCAGGAGGCCAGCGGCGACGCCATCCGCGAGCTGCGCGCGACCCTTGAGGTGCTGCGCGACCCCGACCCGGACCAGCCCGGCGACGGCCCCGACCAAGGCGGCAGCAGGCTGGACCGGCTCGGCGAGCTGGTGCACCGGGCGCGCTCGACCGGTTTGCCCGCCACCCTGACCATCACCGGAGAGCAGCAGGGACTGCCCGCCGACGTGGACCGCGCCGCCTACCGGATCGTCCAGGAGGCGCTCACCAACGTCGGCAGGCACGCCGGCCAGGCGTCCGCGCTGGTGCGCATCGACTACCGGCCCGACGAGCTGGTCGTGCAGGTCGACGACGACGGCACGGCCCACCCCGACCGCCCGCCGGCCCCCGGCGTCGGGTTGCTCGGCATGCGCGAGCGCGTCACCGCCCTCGGCGGCCGGTTACGCGCCGAGCCCCGCGCCGAGGGCGGCTTCACCGTACGCGCCGAGCTTCCGGTGAGAGGCTCGTCGCTTCCGGCGAAAAGCTCGTCGCTTCCGGTGAAAGGCTTGTCGTGATCCGCGTCCTCATCGTTGACGACCAGGCACTCATCCGCGGCGGCTTCCGGGCCCTGCTGGAGGCCGAGGACGACCTCGAGGTCGTCGCCGAGGCGGCCAACGGCGAGCAGGCCCTCGCCCTGGCCCTGACGCACCGGCCCGACGTCGCGCTGGTGGACGTGCAGATGCCGGTGATGGACGGCATCGAGGCCACCCGCCGGATCGCGGCCGACGAGCGGCTGAGCGGGGTCCACGTGGTGATCCTCACCAACTACGGGCTGGACGAGTACGTGTTCGACGCGCTGCGCGCCGGGGCGTGCGGCTTCATGGTCAAGGACACCGAGCCCGAAGACCTGCTCCAGGGCGTCCGGGTCGCGGCCAGAGGCGACGCGCTGCTCTCCCCCTCCATCACCCGCCGCCTGATCGGCGCGTACGTCGCCCACCGGCCGGAGCCCGTCCCCACCGGCCTCGACGTGCTGACCAACCGCGAACGTGAGGTGACGGCGCTGGTCGCCCGCGGCCTGTCCAACGACGAGATCGCCGCCCAGATGGTGATCAGCCCCATGACCGCCAAGACGCACGTCAGCCGGGCCATGACCAAGCTCCGCGCCAGGGACCGCGCCCAACTCGTCGTCTTCGCCTACGAGTCCGGGCTCGTGGCCCCCCGCCGCACCTCCTGAGCCTCGTTGTGGAGGGGGCCGCCCCGTTGCGGAGGGGGCCACCCCCTTGCGGAGGGGCCCGCGCCGGCGGTCCGCTACTTGCAGGTCCGGGTGCCGGGGTCGCAGAAGTCGACCTCGGCGTAGCGCGTGGACGGCTTGTCCAGCAGGGGTTGCGGCTTGGCGCGCAGGTGCAGGTCGAAGAAGGCCCGGACGTATCTGCGGGTGATCTCCAAGGAGCGTGCGCCGGACATGTCCAGCTCATAGTCGAAGCCCACCTGGTCCACCAGCAGCAGCGGAATGTCGGTGAAGGACGGGTGCTGCGCGCCGGCCACCACGAGCCAGCGCTTCCATCCGGTCAGGCGTTCCCAGTCACGATCCCACGACGTGTCGCGGCCTCCCGGGTTGTGTTGCGGCGCTCCCAGGAACAGGAACGGCCGCGACAGCCCGCCCGTCGGGATCGGAGCGTACGTGGTCCCGTCCATGTTGATCCCGGCCCGCACCCTGGTGTCCTTCAGCATGGCCGCCAGGGCGCTGGCGCCTCCCAGCGACTGGCCCGCCATCGCGATCCGGGACGGGTCGATCAGGGAGGAACCCTTCCACTTCGGGCGTGATCCGGTCAGCTCGTCGAGCACGAAGGAGACGTCGGCCGCCCGAATTCCGACCACCTTCTTCCCGAAGTCCTTGTCCTCGTCGGTCTTACACGCGACACAGGTGGCGATCCGCCCGTCAGGGAAGGTGATGGCGTAATTCTCATACGTGTGATCGATCCCGGCCACCACGTAGCCTCGGCTGGCCAGCTCCTCGGCCAGGGCCGTGAGGGTGCTGCGAGGCTTGTTGCCGCCGGGAGAGAGCACCACGAGGGGCAGGCCGCGCTTGCGCCCTGCCGGGTCGACGTCGGTGAAGGCGTTGGTCCGCGTCCTGCTCAGCACGTCGTACGGCAGGCTGGTTATCCTTCCGCCCTTCAGGTGGAGCTCCGACTCCTTGGGCGTCATGTACTGTGCCCGCCGCTTGCCCTTCGACTTGGCCGGATACCACAGGGAGACCATGAGCTCCCTGGCCTTCGCCGGCACCCAGGGGTCGGTCCGAGACCTGTCCTTCAGATGCAGGGACGTGGTGCCGACCGGGTGTGAGCCGGTCGGCTTGGGCAGATGTGGCGTCGGAAGCGCCGACACCGTCACCCCACCGGCCCCGGACGCAGGCGTGGCCGCGGGTGCGGAAAGGGCGGGCGTGGAGCAGGCCAGCACCGCGAAGGCGAGCAGACCGGCGACGGTGGCCAGGCCGCCACGCAGGGCCTGGGGCGGGGTGGGTGCGTTGTTTGGCTGATTTGGGTGGTTCATCGAATGTTCGTCCTTCCGGTCGGTGTGGTCGCTTCGACGGTGAAACTTCTGTGGGCGGGCTGATGGCAGGAGGTAAGGGAGGGCTCGATTCCGTCTGGCGGCAGGCTCCGGTTGGGGGCCGGGCGTCAGATTGTGGCGAGAGCCTCGGTGGGGGCGAGGCGGGCGGCCCGGCGGGCCGGGTAGAGTCCCGCGAGTGCTCCGATCAGGACGGAGAGCAGCACGCCGCCCGCGATGGCCGCGCCGGGGAGCACGAGCGGCCAGCCCCGGTACGCGGCGTATCCGAGCGTCACGGCGAGGCCGATGGCCACGCCCGCCGCCCCGCCCAGCATGGAGACGGCGACCGACTCGGTGAGGAACTGCAGCCGGATCTGCCCGCGCGTGGCTCCGAGCGAGCGGCGCAGCCCGATCTCCTGGCGGCGCTCCAGCACCGATATGATCATGATGTTGGCGATGCCGACGGCTCCGACGAGCAGGGCGACCGCGCCGAGCCCGAGCAACAGCGAGTCGAAGGCGGAGGCCGCCGTGAGCTGGACCGTCAGCGCGTCGGAGGGCCGGCTCACCTCGGCCTCGATCGGATGCTCCGGATGTGCCGTCGCCGCCAGGACGTCCGCCACGGACTTGACGGACTGGTCGGTGGACCTCTCGTAGATGGTGGTCGGGTGGCCGTCGAAGCCGAGCCGGGCCGCGTACGTCCAGCCGATCAGCGCGGACCGGTCGATCTCCGGCGCCAGGCCGGTGCTGTCGAGGATGCCGATGACGGTGAGCCAGCGCCCCGCGACGTAGACCTGCTCGTCGTGGCCGGCGCGGGCGACGCCGAGGCGGTCGGCGGCGACCGATCCCAGGACCACCGCTGGATAGCGGCCGGTCGCGTGGTTGAGGAAGGTGCCGGATCTGACGGTGGCGCCGAGCGTCTCCAGGAGGTCCGTACGGGCCGCGGCCACGGCGATGCCGTTCGTATCGGTGAGGCTGACCTTGTCGGTGCGGCGTACGCTCGCGCCGGGCAGCCGGCCGACGGCGGAGACGGCCAGGACGCCGGGGATGCGACCGACCATGCCGACTGCGGTCGTCGGCAGCCTGCTGTCGCCCCCTTCGAGCGACCGCCCGGGGGTCACCGTGAGCAGGTTGGTGCCGAGCCGTTCGATCTGTGCCATGAGCCCGGCCGCGCTGACCGTGCTGATGCCCATCACCGCGACCATGGCGGCGATGCCGATGGAGACGCCGAGCGCGGACAGCACCGCGCGCAGCGGCCTGCCGCGCATTCCGGCGAGACCGGCGATCGCCAGGTCCGTGGCGCGCAGCCGTACGGGATCGGGGAGCGGGATCACCTGGGCACCCCCGTGTCGACGCGGACCCGTCCGTCGAGGATCTCCAGGCGGCGCGGGAGCGCCGCGGCGACCGACGCGTCGTGGGTGATGATGACCACGGCCGTGCCGAGTCCGGTGAGGATGCGCATGATCTGCGCGCCTGACGCCTGGTCGAGGTTCCCGGTCGGCTCGTCGGCCAGCAGGAGGGCCGGTTCGCCGACGATCGCGCGGGCGATGGCGACGCGCTGCTGCTCGCCGCCGGACAGCTCGCCGGGGCGGTGGCCGAGCCGGTTGCCCAGTCCGACGCGTTCGAGCGTGTCGCCTGCCCGGCGCCGGCGTTCCCGGTGCGGCACGCCGTGATAGAGCAGGCCGGTGGCGACGTTGTCGATCGCCGAGAGGTGCCTGGTGAGGAAGAACTGCTGGAAGATGAAGCCGATCCAGCGGGCGCGGACGGCCGCGAGCCGGATGTCCGGCAGCGTGGCGACATCGTGTCCGTGGATGCGGACCACGCCGGCGCTCGGCCGGTCCAGGGTCCCCATCAGGTTCAACAGCGTGGACTTGCCGGAGCCGGACGGCCCGACGATGGCCAGCGATTCGCCCGGCCCGACGGTCAGGGACACCTCGCGCAGCGCGTACAGGCCGCCCGCGTACTCCTTGGTGACGTTCTCCACCTCGATGACCGCGCTCATGTCCGCGGCACCTGCACCTTCGCGCCCTCCGCCAGGTCGCCCTCGACCTCGACGTTCCCTTCGGCGAAGATGCCGAGCTCGACCGGGACGTCCCGGACTCCACCGGTCTCGACGACCTTGACCCGGTAACCGCCGCCGGGGGTCGCCAGCAGCGCGGCGACCGGCACGGCGAGTACGTCCTGGTGCACGGTTCCGGCGAATCCGACGGTCACCGGCGCGCCGTCCAGCCGGCCCGCGTCACGGGGCTTGTCCAGGACGATCCGGACGGTGACGGTGGCGGACTCGGTCCCCTCGCCGGTCTGGGACTGCGAGGCCGCGACGGCGACGGAGCCGACCGACGCGATGCGCCCCGTGGTCTTCACCTCTCCTGGAAGGGTGATGGTCACCTTGTGCTTCTTCTTCACCAGATGCTGGTGGGTGACCGGGATCTTCACCTCGACCTGCCGGGTGGTCCCGGTGGCCGCCAGCACGGCGCCCGACGCCGGCATGCCCGGACTCGTCTTGAGAGCGGTGACGCGGATCGCGCCCGGCAGGACGACGACGTCGCCGGGGGCCACCACGCCGGTCTCGGATACGCCCAGGTCGTCCTGCCAGGCCCTGACGGCGGCCCGCAGTCTCCAGTCGAAGTGCTCGTCGAGCGTCATGCCTGCGCCGTAGCCGAGCTTCTTCAGGTTGCGCTTGAGGATCCTGATGTCGCCGCCCTTGCCGACGCCGAGGAAGAGGGTCCGCCAGAACGGCGCGGACCCGTAGAACAGCGGGATGTGCCGGCCGTCCACGTCGTAGACGGATCGTCCCCGCCTGAGGACGTCACTCACCTTCGGGAGCCGGGTGAGGCGGCCCCGCGAGTCCGCCGTCACGGTGTAGGAGCCCGCGTAGCCGAGGGTGCCGTCCACCTCGGTGCGGTCTGCCATGTCGGCGCGCACGACCTGGGCCGTGGGCAGGGTGGCGTTGGCGGCCGGCGCGGCGGCGGGCGCGCTCCGGAGCCCGACGGCCACGGTGCCGCCGGCGGCGGCGAGCACGAGAGCGGCCACGATGATCATCCAGCGCACGGGTCACTTCCTCGGTGGCTTCGGCGCGTGCTGCTCGCACGCCTCCAGGGCGGCGTCCACCTTCTGCTCGTCGCCCGGCATCCTGATCCCCCGGTCCCCGGGCTTCGGGTCCTGGACCTGGAGCCCGTTCTGGCGCAGGCACTGGGCGAACTTGAGCAGCCTGTCCCATTCCTCGGTGCCCTCCTTGGGCCCCGGGGGGAAGGGGATGAACTCCACGCACGCCTTCTCGGCGGCCTCGAGTTTGCTCGGGTCGGGCTTCTTGCCCTGGATGGAGAGGCCGTCGTCGCCGACCCCGTCATTGTCGAGCTTGAGGGGGACGCCATGATCGGTCATACATTTGACGTACTTGACCGCTTTGTCGGCATCCATGCCACCCTGCGCCGGCGCACTGCCACCGGCCGCCACGCCGCACCCGGCGAGGGCGGCGACGGCGGCGAACGCCACCGCTCCTAGGAGAGTCTTCATGGCCCCGAGGGTGGACCGCGCGCGGTTTCCGGCCGGTGAACGCGAACCTTAACCGCGGCCTCACCTCCGCCGCGCTACAAGGGGAGGATGCGGATTCTGGTGGCCGAGGACGAGCGGGTCCTGGCGGACCTCATCGGCGAAGGCCTTCGGCGCGAGTCGATGGCGGTCGACGTGGTCTACGACGGCGCGGCCGCGCTGGAACGGCTGGCGGTCAACGACTACGAGGTGCTCGTCCTGGACCGCGACCTGCCGGTGGTCCACGGTGACGACGTCTGCCGGGAGCTGACGGCGCGGGAGGCGCCGGTGCGCGTCCTCATGCTGACCGCGGCGGTCACCGTCGGCGACCGGGTCGCCGGCCTGGGCATGGGCGCCGACGACTATCTCACCAAGCCGTTCGCCAGCGCCGAGCTGGTCGCCCGGATCCTGGCGCTCGGGCGGCGCACCGCGACGCGGCTGCCGCCGGTGCTCGAACGCCACGGCGTCGTGCTCGACGGCCCGCACCGGCAGGCGTTCCGCGACGGCGTCTATCTGGCGCTCTCCCGCAAGGAGTACGCGGTGCTGGAGGTTCTCATGCGCGCCCGGGGCGCCGTCGTCACCACGGAGGAGCTGCTCGAACGGGTGTGGGACGAGCACATCGACCCGTTCAGCACCGTGGTGAAGGTCACGGTGAGCAAGTTACGGACCAAGCTCGGCGACCCACCCCTGATCAGGACCGTGCCGGGCGGGTACGCGTTGTGATGCGGGCGACCATTCGGACCCGGCTGACGCTGCTGTTCGGCGGGCTCTTCCTGCTCACCTCCACCGTCGTGCTGCTCATCGCGGACTACCTGGTCGAGCGGGCCTGGGACAGGAGCATCGGCATCCGGGCGGAGGAGCGTCATGATGGCCCCGGACCGTCCGAGCCGTCCGCTGTCGTGCGCATGGAGCCCGATACGGAGGAGGTCATGAGAGCCGTGCACACGGACGTGCTCGGCTCGCAGTGGCAGATCACGATGGTGTCGATCGTGGTCATGGGCGTGGTGGCGTTCGGGTTGTGCTGGTGGCTGTCGGGACGGGCGCTGCGGCCGGTGCACCGGATCACCGACACGGCGCGGCGGCTGTCCCTGTCCAATCTCGGCGAGCGCATCAACATGAAGGGGCCCCGCGACGAGCTCAAGGAGCTCGCCGACACCTTCGACGCCATGCTGGAGCGGCTCGCCCGCTCCGCCGACGACCAGCGCCGCTTCGTCGCCAACGCCTCGCACGAGCTCCGCACCCCCCTCGCCGTGCAACGGGCCGCGATCGAGATCGGCCTGGCCGACGATCCGTCGCCGTCCCGCGTCGCCGCCATGCGCGCCGAGCTGCTGCTCAGCACCGAACGCTCCCAGCGGCTCATCGACGGCCTGCTCGCCCTGGCCCAGGGTGAGCGCGGCTCGCGGAGCCGTACCCCCGTCGATCTCTCCGCGGCGGTGCGCCACTCCGCCGAGCAGCACGCCACTCCGGACATCACGATCGACCTCGACCTTCGCCCGGTCACCGTCCCGGGCGACGAAGTGCTGCTGGCGCGCCTCGTCGACAACCTGGTGGAGAACGCGGTCCGCCACAACCACCCCGGCGGCCGGGTCACCGTAAGGCTGGCGCCGCACGCCGGTCTGCTCATCTCCAACACCGGGCCGTCCATCGATCCGCAGCGGGTGGACGAGCTCTTCCAGCCGTTCCGGCGCCTGCATCCCGACCGGACCGGATCGGCGGAAGGCGCCGGTCTGGGCCTGTCCATCGTCGCCGCGATCGCCGCCGCCCACGACGCCTCGGTCACCGCCATCGCCAACCCCGAAGGCGGCCTCACCGTCCACCTGTCCCCGCCCTCCCTAGAGGGACAGCGCAATAGGGTCAAATGATCGGAAATCACAGGTCCAGGGCGGTGCGAGAAGACACCGCGGATGCGATCGTGACCTCATGGGCATCATCTCGCGCGGCTTCAGCGGCCACCGATCGGAGGGCGGCGACCGGCTGCCACCCGGCCAGTACCTTGAGCACGGCTTCCCCGTGCTGTCCGCCGGGCCGACGCCGCACGTCCCGCTGGACCGGTGGGAGTTCGCCATCGCCACCGAGACCGAGACTCACCGCTGGACCTGGCAGGAGCTGACGGCGCTGCCCACCGAGACGCCGACGGCCGACATCCACTGCGTCACCAAGTGGAGCAAGTTCGACACCGATTGGGAGGGCGTCTCCCTGGACGTGCTCTTCGAGGACGTGGAGTCGAGCGCCGAATACGCGCTGGTCCACTCCTACGGCGGCTACACCACCAACCTGCCGGTGGAGGACCTGCTCGACGGCAAGGCGTGGATCGCCTACCGCTACGACGGCGAGGAGCTGGCGCCGACGCACGGCGGCCCGGCCCGCTTGCTGGTGCCCCACCTCTACTTCTGGAAGTCGGCCAAGTGGGTGCGCGCCATCCAGCTGCTGGACGAGGACTCGCCGGGCTTCTGGGAGACGGCCGGCTACCACAACTACGGCGACCCGTGGCGCGAGCAGCGCTACGAGGGCGACTAGATGCGCCGCCTGATCTGGCGGGCGGCGACGCTGTTGGAGGTCCGTGAGGAGACGGCCACGGCGCGCACGCTGGTCTTCGAGGTGCCGGGCTGGCCCGGCCACCAGGCGGGGCAGCACGTCGACGTGCGGCTGACCGCCGAGGACGGCTACAGCGCGCAGCGCAGCTACTCGCTGGCCGGACCCGCCGACGGCGAGCGCATCGAGCTGACCGTGGAGTTGGTGCCCGACGGCGAGGTCTCGCCGTACCTCACGGAGGTCGTCGAGGTGGGCGACCAGGTGGAGATCCGAGGACCGGTCGGGGGCTGGTTCGTCTGGCGGCCGGAGAGCCGGGCGCCGGTGCTGCTGGTCGGCGGAGGGTCGGGGATCGTCCCGCTGATGGCCATGATCCGGACTCGCAGGCAGGCCGGCAGCCAGGTGCCCTTCAGGCTGATCTACTCGCTACGCGATCACGACCGCCGCTACTACGCGGGCGAGCTGCACCGCCCCGATCCGGGGCTCGACATCACCTACCTCTACACCAGGAACGTGCCGGTGAGCTGGCCGCGCAGGGCCGGCCGCGTCATGCTCGACGACCTGGCGGAGGGCGGCTGGCCCGCCACCTTCCAGCCCGACTGCTACGTCTGCGGCCCGACCGGTTTCGTCGAGGCCGCGGCCGACCTGCTGCTCGCTCTCGGGCACGCGCCCGACCACATCCGGACCGAACGCTTCGGCCCCAGCGGAGGCTGACCATGACCACCGAATACCTCGACGGCAATGTTCTGGCCGGCCCGCTCGGCGAGATCTTCTCCGTCGACGTCACCACGGCCACCGGCCGGTGCGCGAGCTGCGGGCAGGTCGCGGCCCTCGCGTCGCTGCGCGTGTACGGCCCCGGCCCCGGACTGGTGGCCCGCTGCCCGGGCTGCGAGGAAGTGATGCTGCGCCTGGTGCGCGGCCCCGGCGCGGCCTGGCTCGACCTGCGCGGCATCGTATCCCTGCGGGTCGCCCTGCCGGACTGATCTGGCCGACCTCACCTGCCCGGCGGCCTGGCTTAAGTACACTCGACCGGCCAGAACCTGTACGCGCCTAGGGCGGCTGCCCGCGGCCCCGTCACCACCTGGGAGTCACGTGAGCAGCGGGCTCGTCGATGCGCCCACATCCCCGTCGAGTGCCCCGTCGCGGCGCGGCCGCCGCTGGCTGCGCCGGCTGGTGGCGGCCGGGGTCACGGTCGTGCTGCTGGTCGCCGGCACGGCGATCGGCGTCTATCTGAAGCTGTACGGCAACGTGAAGCACGAGGACGTCGCCGCCGATCTCGGCGCCACCCGCCCGCCCAAGGTGGCGAGCACCGCCATGAACGTGCTGATCGTCGGCTCCGACCAGCGCGACGGCAAGAACGCCAGATATGGTCACCGCATCGAGGGCGAGCGCACCGACACGATCATGCTCGCCCACGTGTCGTCCCAGCGCGACAACGCGATGGTGGTCAGCTTCCCGCGCGACTCGATGGTCCAGCTCCCCGCCTGTCGCGGCAGGGGCGGCCTGCCCGGCCAGCAGCCGCACGTCGGCATGATCAACGAGTCGTTCAACTCCGGCGGCATCGCCTGCACCTGGAAGACGATCGAGACACTCACCGGCATCCACATCGACCACTTCGTGAAGGTGGACTTCACCGGCTTCAAGAGCATGGTCGACGCCGTCGGCGGCGTGGAGATCTGCCTGCCCGAGCGGGTCGACGACGACAAGGCGCTGCTGCACCTGCACGCCGGTCGGCAGACGCTCGGCGGCGAGCAGGCGCTCGGCTACGTGCGGGCCCGGTACGGCTTCGGTGACGGCTCCGACATCGGCCGCATCCAGCGCCAGCAGATGTTCATCGCCTCGATGGCGAAGAAGGTGATGAGCGGCCAGACGCTCACGGACCCGGTCCGGCTGCTGGGCTTCCTCAACGCGGGCACCAAGGCCGTGACCACCGATCCGGACCTGACGCCGGGCGTCATGAAGGACCTGGCCGGAAGCCTCCAGGGGCTGACCGCCGGGCGGATCCGCTTCGTCACCACCCCCTGGCACTACTCGGTCAGCCAGCCTGGCCGCGTGGAGTGGGTGCAGCCCCAGGCGAGCAGGCTCTTCCACATCGTCGCCAGGGACGCCGAGCCGGCCGGGATCAAGGGCGGCCAGACCAAGGTGCCGAGGTCCAAGGTGCAGGTGGAGCTGCGCAACGGCACCTATCACAGCGGCCTCGGCACGCAGGTCGCGGCCGCGCTGGAGCAGCGTGGCTACCACATCAGCAAGATCGGCGACACCGCGCGGAAGCCGTACCCGAAGTCGATGATCATGTACGGCGCGAACGGCGAGACGCGCGTGCCCACGCTCGCCAAGGATCTGCTCGCAGGCACGCCCAAGCTGGTGGCGGGAGCGCAGACCTCGCGGCTGGTGCTCGTGGTCGGCGACGACTGGCGCGGGCTGAAGGCGCTGAATCCCGGTGACAGCGAGGCGCTGAAGGGGTTCGACGCCACCCACGACACCTGCGCGGGTTGACCGTTTCACCAAGCGCTTGCTACAACCGCGGCATGGTGCTGTCACCGCTCGACGACTACCCCATCCATCAGGCGGCTCAGGTCATGCGGCACGTGGCCACCTCCGACCGCAACTTCTACGACCGCTACTACTTCAACTGCCACGCCGGCACCGACGAGCTCATGCTCATCGTCGGCCTCGGCCAGTATCCGAACCTGGGCGTCACCGACGCCTTCGCCTGCGTGCGCCACCGGGACCTGCACCGGGTGGTACGCGCCTCCAGAGAGCTCGGCGCCGACCGGATGAGCACCGAGATCGGCCCGTTCCGGGTGGAGGTCATCGAAGGGCTCAAAACGCTCCGGGTCGTCCTGGAGCCCAACGAGCATGGCCTGTCCTTCGATCTCACCTGGGAGGGCACGATCCCGGCGACACTCGAGCCCCGGCACTTCGTCCGGTGGCAGGAGCGAGTCGTGTTCGACTCCGTACGCCTGGCGCAGACGGGACGGTGGTCCGGCACCATCACGGTCGGAGCGGAGGAGATCGCGGTCACTCCGGACCGCTGGCAGGGCACCCGCGACCGCTCCTGGGGCGTCAGGCCCGTCGGCGAGCCCGAGCCGCCCGGCATCCAGGCGAAGAACGCGGGCACCTTCTACTGGCTCTACGCGCCGATGAGCTTCGACGACCACGCCATCCTCTGCATCGTCCAGGAGGACGAGCGCGGCCGCCGCGTCCTCGAAGAGGCCACCAGGGTGTGGTCCGACGGCCGCGAGGAGGAGTATCTGGGCAGGCCCGAATACCGGCCGGTGTACGCGCCCGGAACCCGTGACGTCGTCGAGGCGGTGATCACCTTCTCGCCGCCGGGCGGCAAGCCGTTCGACGTGCACTGCACCCCCGTGCTGCCGGTCCACCTGATGGCCGGCACCGGGTACGGCCTGGAGCCGGGCTGGAAGCACGGCATGTACCAGGGCGAGGGGCCCGTCGTGCAGGGCGTCACCTACACGCTGCCCGATGACGCCGGCCGGATGTGGGGCATGGTGGACGCCGTGGGCCGCTTCGAGTACGGCGGGCTGGTCGGCCACGGCCTGTTCGAGTACTGGGCGCTCGGCCCGCACCCGTCGTTCGCCGAGTGAACGCGGCCGCCGGGCGCCCCCGGATCGCCCTGCGGCCGCGCCGGTCACTTCTTGACCACGCAGAAGACACCCTTCCCCTTCAGCGCCTTCAGCTTCTTCGGAGCCTTCAGTCCCTTCAGCCCCTTCACCCGCTTCGGCCCGTCCACGATCTCGCCGTTCCGGTCCTTGCTCCGCACGGCGGGCGGCTCGCCCTCGGGGACGGGCAGCGCCGGGACCGCCTCTACGGGAAGGGCCACCTTGCCCGTCTCCTCGGCCTCCAGCTTCACGGTCGTCCCGCCCTTGTCGAACGTGGGAACCCTCCCGTCATCCGGCAGGCCCGGGTGCACGCGCACCGCCTCGCCCTCCTTGATGTCCTTGATCTTGAGGGCTGCGGGCTTGCCGCCGGTCGTGGAGCAGGTCACCTTGCCGGGAGTCCTGGGCGGGGTGCCGTCGGCCAGAGCGGATCCGCCCAGGCCGGTCAGCGTCAGCACCGCCACCGCGCCGAGCACAGCGAAACGCCGCTTGAGCATGAGATCTCCTTCGTCGAACGGATCAGACGCTCAGAGACTGACCGGCCGTACCTGAAGTGACCCTGAAGAAGGCATAAATGATCTTCAGGTTGGCTTTAGGTGACGTGCGGCACTCTTGCCGGTGTGCGGGTGTTACTGGTGGAGGACGAGCGGCGGCTGGCCGACCTGGTCAAGGGCGGTCTGGCAGGCGAGGGGTTCGCGGTCGACCTGGCCCACGACGGGCGCGACGGGCTCTGGATGGCCACGGAGAACGACTACGACGTGATCGTCCTGGACGTGATGCTGCCCAGGATGAACGGCTACACCCTCTGCTCGCGGCTGCGTGAGGCCGGCGACTGGACGCCGATCATGATGCTCACCGCCAAGGACGGCATCTACGACGAGGCCGAGGCGCTCGACAACGGCGCCGACGACTACCTGTCGAAGCCGTTCTCCTACGTGGTGCTGCTGGCCCGGCTGCGCGCCCTGGTGCGGCGCGGCGGCACCGAACGGCCCGTGTCGATCACCGTAGGCGACCTGGTCATCGACCCCGCCGGACTGCGCTGCCGCAGGGGCGAGGTGGACGTCGCGCTGACGCCGAAGGAGTTCGCCGTCCTGCACGGGCTCGCCAGGCGGGCGGGCGAGGTGGTCTCCAAGAGCGAGCTGCTGGCCCAGGCGTGGGACTTCTCCTATGACGGCGACCCGAACATCGTCGAGGTCTACATCAGCGCGCTGCGGCGCAAGATCGACCAGCCGTTCGGCCGCACCACCCTCGTCACGGTGCGCGGCGCCGGCTACCGGCTGGAGGCCGAGTGAACAGGACGAGCCCGTCCTCCGTACGACTGCGGGCCACGCTGGCGGCGACCCTGGTGGTGGCCGTGGCGCTGGGCGCGGCCGCGGCCGTGCTGGTGGTGGTGTTGCGCAGCAGCCTGACGGGCAGCGCCGGCGCCGAGGCCGCCAGGCGAGCCGGCGGCGCCGTCAAGCTCGTCGAGGGGCTCGACACCGAGGCCGCCCCCGCCCTGCCCGTCATCGCCGCGAAGCAGGGGGTCCTGCTCAAGGAGTCCGCCACGGTCATCGACCCCGACGTCTGGATCGGGAAGGGGGCCGGGTCCCCCTCGGCCGACTGGGCGCCGCCGGACAGCTACGCGGTGGCCGGGATGCGGGTGCCGACCGCCGAGGGCACCGGCATGCTGTGGGCCAGGGTCTCCCTCGCCGGAGCCGAGCAGGCGCTGCGCACACTCAACGGCGTGCTGCTGCCCGGCGTGCCCGCGCTCCTGGTCCTGGTGGCGGCCATGACCTGGTTCTCCGTCGGCCGGGCGCTCGCCCCGGTGGCCGCCATCAGGTCCAAGCTCGCCCACATCACCGCCCGCGACCTGCACGAGCGGGTGCCGGTGCCGCGCTCGCGGGACGAGATCGCCGCCCTGGCCACCACCGTGAACGGCACCCTGGACCGCCTGGAGACGTCGGTCGAGACGCACAAGAGGTTCGTCGCCGACGCGGCACACGAGCTGCGCAGCCCGATCGCCACCCTGCGGGCCCGGCTGGAGCTGGCCGAGCCCAGCGAGCTGACCGCCGAGGCGCTGGCCGACGTGGAACGCCTCCAGGCGCTGGCCGCCGACCTGCTCCTGCTAGCCAGGCTCGACGCGGGCGAGCCGCCGCGCACCACCGACGTCGACCTCGGCCAGGTGGCCCTGGAGGAGTCCCTGCGGATCAACCGGCGGCCCGAACTCGACCTGGATTTCGACATCGAGCCCGACGTGGTGGTCCGCGGCTCGCGCGGACACCTCGACCGCCTGGTGACCAACCTCGTCGACAACGCCGTACGGCACGCCGCCACCCGCGTGCTCGTACGGGTCCGCAGGGACGGTGACCGCGCGGTGCTGCGGGTGCACGACGACGGGCCGAGGATCCCGGCCGAGCAGCGCGAGGCGGTGTTCGACCGGTTCACCCGGCTCGACGAGGCCCGCGCCAGGGACGCGGGCGGGGCCGGACTCGGGCTGCCCATCGCCAAGGACATCGCGCTGCTGCACGGCGGCGCGCTGGCCGCCGAGGACGGCGGCTTCGTCGCGACGTTCCCGGCACACGGGCAGCCCTGATCAGGCCAGGCGGGTGCGGCAGCCCAGGTCGGCGCCCACCCGGGCGAGCCCGTCGGCGAAGCTCCCGCGGGTGGTGTCCTCGAAGCCGACGAAGAAGCGGTTGGCGAGCCCGACGCCCCACCGCCCCCACCGGGCGACGTTGTAGACGCGGTGGACGACCAGCGTGCCCTCCGGGTGCGGAGCCAGCGACCACTCGCCCCGATACCACCAGCCGCCCTGGATGGCGATCACGTCCTCGGTGACCTCGACGGTCGAGGTGTGCCCGGGCATGTCCGCCACGGTGAACCGGCCCATGACGTCCCGGCCGCCGGGCAGCAGGGCCCTGGCCAGCGCGGCACGCACCTTGGCGGCGGGCGCCTCGACCACGCCTGACACCTCCGCCACCAGCTTCTTCACGGCCGGCTCACGCGGGTGTTCTGGAAGGAGGACAGGCGCCACCCCTCGGGCGTGCGAACCGCGGTGTAGGTGAGGACCGAGTCGCGGGCCGGGTCGCGCCGCCCCTCCACGACCGAGCCGCCGGTCGCGATCATCAGCGCGACGGTGTCGCTCAGGAACCTGACGGACGGCTCACCCGGACCGTCCAGCTTGATCGGCATCTTGAACAGGTCGCGATGCAGGTCCCCGATGGCCTGCCTGCCCTTGACGAGCAGGCCGAAGTAGGTGATGTAGTCGGCGTCCTCGGTGAACAGCGCGGCGTAGCCGGTGGCGTCGCCGGCGTTCCACGTCTTGTGGACGCCGTCGAGCAGATGGCGGATCTCTTGGGACATGTCTTCGGACACAGCACGGCTCCTCGTTCGGCGGCGCCTATCCTGAGACTGCGAGTCCTGGACAGGGCAGGCGCCTTGTTCGGATTTCCGGCCGTCAGGGTGTTGGCGCACCCTGGCGGCCTGCTCATTCCTCCAGTGCACGCTCCATCAGCGACTGCTTGACCGTCCCCGACCAGTCGAGCTCCCCGCTCTCGAGCCGGTCGAGCACCCCGCGAACCCAGTCCAGCTCGGCGGCGAAGAGCGCCCGGTCGCACTCCAGCTCCAGCATGAGCAGGCGCGGCAGGCCGTTCTCGGCCATGGTGGCCATGTGCGCGTCGAGGCCGCCGATCGTGCCCGTGAGCGAGGCCGCTCGGCTGCGCAGCGCCTTCAGCGCCGCGTCCGGGGGCAGCGCCCCGATCAGCGAGATCGCGGCCACCAGGGTGCGCCTGTCCGGGTCCGGCTCCTGCAGCAGCCTGCGCAGCCGGGTGGCCAGCTCCTGCCTGCCCTCGTCGGTGATCTCGTAGACCGTCCGCTCCGGCCTGCGGCCCTGGCGGTCGGTCTTGGCGGGGGTGATCAGCTCGTCCTTGGCCAGCCTCTCCACCGCGTGGTAGAGGCTCCTCGGCAGGCCGGTGACGTAGTCCTTGTGCGTGTCGACGATGAAGCGGTGCAGCTCGTACGGGTGGCTGGCGCGCACCGAGAGCATGGCGAGCACGGTGAGCCCGACCAGATCGTGGCGTCGCGCCATGATGCCTCCCTCTATATTGCAATATGCACTATAGGCGGCACCGAGCCCGCTGTGAAGGGCGGCCGATCAGGCGTGCAGGGCGTCCAGTTGGAGGAAGGCGCGCGTGATGGCCTGGCGCGTCACGTCCTCGCCGAACGGGAAGGCGCGGATCAGGTCACGCAGCCCCTCCACGTGCGCCCGCCTGGCCAGCTCGGCCACGGTCGCGAGCTCGCTGTGCTGGCCCACCACGAAGTCCCGGTCCACCACGGCGCCGTGACCCGGCACGTACACCGGCTCGCGCATCTCGTCCAGCATCCGGGCGACGGTGTCCGGCCAGTCGAGCGGGAAGGAGTCGCCGAACGCCGGAGGCGCCCCCTGTTCGACCAGGTCACCGGCGAAGACGACGCCGGCGTCGGGGATGTGCGTGACGATGTCGTTGGAGCTGTGGCCGAGACCGAGATGGCGCAGGTGGACGATCCGCCCGCCGATGTCGAGCGTGGCGGCCGCGGTGAACGTGTGGTCGGGCGGGTCGATCTCCACCTCCTCCACCTCGGCGCGCCGGTCGGCGGGGACGAACCCGGCGACCTTGGTCCGCTGCTCCGCGCCGTACCGCTCGATCTCCTCGGCGCACCTGGCGTGTCCCCAGATCTCCGCCGGGCGGAACATCGCGTTGCCGAAGTAGTGGTCGAAGTGCGAGTGGCTGTTGACCACCGTCCACGGACTGGGCGTGATCCGCCTGATCGCGCCGATCAGGTCCGTCGCCTCCCGGTGCGACATGCGGGTGTCCAGCACCAGGCAGTGCCCGTCGCCCACGACCAGACCCACGTTCATGTCGTACGACTCGTGCCGCCGAACGTAGACCCGGTCACCGATCTCCTGCCAGGACTCCAACGTCATGGGCAAAGACCTTACTTAGGATCAGTGCATGGCATATGACATCCAGGTCGTCATCGATACCCAAGATCCGCACAATCTGGCCGACTGGTGGGCCGACGCGCTGGGCTGGCAGGTGGAGCGGCAGGACGAGGCGTTCATCCGCAGCATGATCGAGAAAGGCCACGCGACCGAGGACGACACGACGTTCCACCACGGCGGCCTGGTGTGGAAGGAAGGCGCCGCCATCCGCCACCCCAGCGGCCTCGAACGAGCCCCCCGGGTGCTGTTCCAGCTCGTGCCCGAGCCCAAGACGGTCAAGAACCGGGTCCACCTCGACATCCGCGTGGGCGCCGACAGGATCGACGCCGAGGTGGAGCGCCTGGTCGGCAAGGGCGCCAAGGTCCTGCACAAGGGGCAGCAGGGGCCCACCTGGTGGATCACCGTCGCCGACCCCGAGGGCAACGAGCTCTGCCTGGCCTGATCAGCTCCGCAGGTAGGCCAGCACGGCCAGGACCCGCCGGTGGCCGTCGGCCGCGGGCGGCAGGTCCAGCTTGAGGAAGATGTTGGCGATGTGCTTGGCCACCGCCGCCTCGGTGACGACCAGTTCCCGGGCGATCGAGGCGTTGGACCGGCCCTCGGCGATCAACGCGAGCACCTCCTGCTCCCTCGGTGTGAGCCGCTCCAGAGGGTCACGCCACCTCCGGGTCGACGACCGTGCCGCCGACGGCCACCCGCGGACCGGCCGCCGTCAGGCCGATCATCAGCAGGTCGATCCACCAGAGAGCGAGCAGCGTGAGCACGGCCAGCCCGAGCTCCCGTACGCGCCTGCCGGCCACGCTCGGCAGCGGCCGCTCGTCGACCAGCCACAGCCTCCTGCGCTCCAGCCAGGCCCCCACCGGCGTGACCGCCACGAAAGCCAGCACCACGACGAGCACGGTCACCGGCCCCGGTGCCGGCGAAGCCACCAGCGCGGCGGCGAGCACGGCAAGGCCGGGCAGCACCCGACGCACAGGTAGGCCAGGGACCGCCACGGCCACGTCGACCAGGCGACCGGCCGCCGGGCGAGCGCTTCGAGCGCGGACCTCGTCACCACGCGAGCGACGCTAGCCGCTCCACCGGGATGCGGTCAGTAGTGCCAGGTCTACCCTCCACGGCAGGATGCGGGCCACGGCTTGAGGCAGCTCGCCTGGGGTACCCGTTCACTGATCAGCGCGGCCCCGCGGCCGCCCGTCGACCCATGGAGTCACGAGTGGATGTGCCCGTCCTGGTGTGGTGGCTGACGATCATCGCGATCGGCGGTCTCCTGCTGTTCGACTACGTCTTCCATGTGCGTAAGGCGCACATCCCGTCGCTGAAGGAGTCGGCCGTGTGGTCGGCCGCCTACGTGGGCATCGCCATCGTGTTCGGCATCGGCGTGTGGATGGTCGGCGGCCACGACATGGGCACCGAGTATTTCGCCGGTTATGTGACCGAGAAGGCGCTCTCGGTGGACAACCTGTTCGTCTTCCTCATCATCATGTCGAGCTTCCGGGTGCCGAGGGCGGACCAGCAGAAGGTGCTGCTCTTCGGGGTCACGTTCTCGCTGATCGCCAGGACCGGCTTCATCTTCCTGGGCGCGGCGCTGATCAACACCTTCGCCTGGGTGTTCTACATCTTCGGCCTGATCCTGCTCGTCACCGCCGGCAACCTGCTCAAGCCCGAGGGCGAGCAGAGCCACTCAGGCGAGAACATCATGGTTCGCCTGGCCCGCAAGTTCCTGCCCACCTCGGAGCACTACGACGGCGACAAGCTGGTGACCGTGCAGGACGGCAAGCGCGTCCTGACCCCGATGCTGCTGGTCATGGTGGCCATCGCCGGGACCGACCTGCTGTTCGCGCTCGACTCCATCCCGGCCATCTTCGGCCTGACCCAGAACGTCTACCTGGTGGTCACCGCCACCGCCTTCTCCCTGCTGGGGCTGCGCCAGCTCTACTTCCTCATCGACGGCCTGCTGGACCGGCTCATCTACCTCACCTACGGGCTGGCCGCGATCCTGGCCTTCATCGGCGTGAAGCTCATCCTGCACGCCCTGCACGAGAACAACGTCCCCTTCATCAACGACGGCGAGCCCGTGCCGGTCGTCGAGATCTCCACCGGCCTGTCCCTGTCGGTGATCATCGGGGTCCTCGTCATCACCGTGATCGCCTCCCTGGTCAGCCGCAAGGGCCGCGCCCAGAACATGTCCTCCGCCGCCCGCCGCTACGCCACCAGACTCCTGGACCCGGACTGCGACCCGGAGGAGTGCGCGATCACCTACCAGCGGCTCCTCGCCGAGGAGAACCACCTCCGCAGGCTGCCGGAGAAGTACCGGGCGAAGATCCGCGACGACCAGCAGCTGATGGACCTGCTCCACAGGACACACGAGAAGTTCGACGACTCCTACGCCCGCCCCTGACCCCAGACGCGGACCGTGGCCGCCGCCCACGACCGCACCCGCTCCTCGTGCCCCTCGGCGGGGAAGGCGCCGTCCAGCGCGACGTCGGCGATCGTCGTCGCGTACGGCTCCGCGGGCGTGGTCGCGGCGGGCAGCGGCGGGGCAGCGGCCGCCTACCCGGCGGTGTCTACCCCGCTCACCGCAGAATTCGCACCACCAGTAGGTGACTCCATCTGGAGTGCGCATGGATGAAGACGTCGCGGGCGTAGCAGGCCACCTTGATTTCCTCCCGGTAGTCCTCGAACAGCCCCAGGCTCATCCCGGACCGGCACCAGATCATCATGATCACGTCAGACCCGGCGCGTGTGGTGTGGATTACGAGCGGAAGCCTGCCGTGCGGGGTGCGGAGGGAAGTTTTCAGACAGAGGCTTTGAAATCGGTGGCGAACCAGCACCGACATACCCATGCGGCGGACAGGCGGAATCGCCGTACAGCCGATGATCACGCCGACAAGCAGCGGAAGGAGTGCTCGCCAATCCATCATCGCGGCGAGCTGATGAATGGCTGCGGCACTCACCACGGCCGCGGAAAGCTCCGTCCGCCATCGCCACACCCGCCCCAGCGCGGCCCGGCCATCCGCCGCTACCGGGATACGGTGATGATTACGTGGATGGGGCGCTTCACCCGAGGCGAAAAGGCCGCATCGGCGTCACACCTCCGGTGATGTCACGGTCCACGTTGATGCGGACCGTGCGCTCGTCGAATCGGGGATCCCGATAGGTGCGCCTATGCCAGCTGGCCTTCTCGACCCGTAGACCGACGGACCTGGCGGACGCGTCGGCGCGCCGCCAAAGTGACCGATCTATCTGGGCAATCAGCTTTTGAAGGACGTTTCGGGCATTGATGTTACGCTCAGTCATGAGGCATGTCCTGGCTCGTGATGGAGAGGGGATCGTGCCGGCGGGCTGAGTCGGCGAGTCGCATTCGCCGACTCAGCCCCACGAACCGCTGAGACGGCCTCCGCGACTCACGGTCTCATCTTGGTTACCTCCAAGCATCCGATCTATGGGTGGGCTACTCTAAGCATTGTTCTGCGAGCAGCCCTGTGCAATTCCCGCAGCAAATACATCAGCTACGCCCTAAAGAAGTTGACTAGAGCCTCCCGGAGAGGATTGCGATTCCAGAGACTGGGGAAGGGGCAACCCCATGAAGCGCATCAGCAACATCGTGCGACACCGCTTGCTGGCAGGGGAGTTGCGCCGCCTGCGGGAAGAGTCAGCACTGACCGGACCTAGGGTGGCCGAAGATCTCGGGTGGTCGACCTCAAAGCTATCTCGACTCGAATCCGCGTTGATCAAACCATCCGAGCCTGACGTGCAGTCGCTGATCGACTACTTCCACGTGCCGCCCGACGAGCAGGAAACATACCTGCACCTTGCTCGACAGGCGGTACAGCGCAACTGGTGGGATCAGCACGCCAAGTCCCTACCGAATGAATATATCCAATTCATCGGCTTGGAGCACGAAGCCAAGTCGATCCTAGAATGGCATCTCGGAATCATCCCGGGCTTGCTACAAACGGAGGATTACGCCCGCACGGTGAACAGTGCGCCGCAGGAGTTCGTAGGAATGTCTCCCAGAGCCGTAAGGCTGAGGACTCAGGTGAGGTTAAAGCGCCAAGAACTTCTCTTCGGTCCCGAGCCTTTAGAACTCGTAGCGGTCATCGATCAGTCGGTCCTGCTCCGGAGCATCGGCGGGCGCGCCATAATGCATTCCCAGCTAGAGCACCTGGCGAAAATGTCTACGCTTCCCAACATAACCATAAGAATCTTGGAGCTCGATAAGCCCTACGCACTGCTGGGAAATGCGTCGATGACACAGATCCAGTTCCATTCTTTTGCTTCACTAGAGGCAGGCCTAACTCTTCCAGATGTCACCTACATGGAGCACCTGACGGGCGGATCTCTAATCTACGAAGAAGCGGTAACGCACCAATGCGGGCGGATGTTCCAGCAGCTCGAGCACGCATCTCTTGATCCAGCCGAATCTCTACGGATGATCCGCGACACGGCCGCCAAAATGGCTTTGGGCTGAACTGATCACCGGGATCAAACTATTTTCATCGATAGGTGGCAAGCATGAATTCAGCCGAGTACGCACCACGGTGGCGTAAGAGCACCTATAGCAACTTCAATGGCAGCTGCGTAGAAGTGGCGCCATTGGGCGACGAACGCGTAGGCGTGCGCCACTCGAAAGATCCTTCCGGCCCCGTCCTGAGATTCTCAGACGGTACCTGGATCCAGTTCATCAACTCCATCAAGGCGGACAGCCCGGCCCAGGGCCAGTAGTTCATGGCGTCAGTGACCCGTCCCCCTGTGGGCGGGTCAAGCCACAGCTGCAAAGGCTGGCCAATTGCTCCGCGCCTGCCTTGTCCGCGGTCAGGCTTTGGCCATCCTGGTGACGAGGAACCGCCAGCTGGCGAGCTGGAGCAGGGCCAGGACCATGACGAAGGGCATCAGGGTCCACACCCCGGCCCCCTGGGCGACGGCGCCCGCCAGCCAGGGGAACGCGGCGCCGCCGACGACCGACACGCCGTTCATGACGCCGATGGCCGTGGGCACCAGCCTGGGCTCGGTGAAGTACGGCACCACCGCCATGGCCGTCGGGAAGAGCGGCCCGAGGAAGAACCCGAGCAGCACGAACCCGGCGGCGGCCACCAGGGCGGCCGGCGCCAGCCAGATCACCGCGATCGAGGCCGCGACGCCGCCCAGGCAGGCGTAGATCATGCCGGTGGTGGTCGAGCCGATCCTGGTGGCGATCGGGCTGATCAGGAACCGGCCGGCGGTCAGCCCGAGCCAGTAGCCGCTGACGGTGTATCCGGCCGCCAGCCCCGGCTGCGCGTGCTCGTCGATGAGGTACGTGAACCCCCAGTTGCCCACGCTCATCTCCAGGCCGACGTACGCGGCGAGAAAACCGCAGGCCATCAGCACCGTGGGGGCGCGCAGGGCTTCGGTCAGCAGCCCGCTCCTGGCCGGCCCGGCGACCGGCTGGTCGTCGCGCCCGGGAAAGGCCAGGAGGAACCCGGCCACCAGCGGCAGGCACACCAGGCCCAGCATCAGCCACACGGCCGGCCACGGCAGGAAGTCCAGGGCCCACGCCGCCAGCAGCGGCCCGGCCAGCGCGCCGACGCCGAAGAAGGCGTGCAGCCGGTTGAGCAGCGTGGCGGCCGAGGGCAGCCTGGCCAGGAAGACGTTGAGCACCGCCTCTATCAGGCCGATGCCGTAGCCGGCCACCACCTGCACTCCCACCAGCCCGGCGAACGACGGGCGGATGCCCGTATAGAGCGCCGCCAGCATGAAGGCGCCGCCGCCGGCGACGAGCGTGACGCGGATGCCGAAGCGGAGGACGAGGGCGCCGGCCGTGGATCCGGCCAGCAGGTAGCCGGCCGAGAAGGTGAAGAAGGTGACCCCGATCGTGGCCTCGTCCACGCCGTAGTCGCTCATCTGCGCGGGCAGCAGCACGCCGTCCACGCCCGCGCTCAACCCGACCAGCACGAAGACGGCGTACGCCAGTAACACCGGACCGCGCAGGACCGACATGTGACCTCCAACACATCCGATCCGGGGAATCCGATTCTCGCCACCAGATCGATAAGGCAATATCAGGGCATGAGGCGGCAGAGCCGGAACTGGCGGCGGGTGGTCGCGTTCCTGCTACTCGTCACGGCAGCGGGGGCGGTCGTGGCGGCTCTGCTGATCAAGGGCCTTGATTATGCCAATCAACTGTCCGGCGTGCTCGGCCTGACCGCCCTGGGCGCGAGCGTGGTGACCTGGGCCAAGCGGTCGCGGCCGCACCCGCCCGATCCCGAGCGGCTCGATCGGGCCGCCGCCCTGCTCAGGAGCGTCGTGCACGTGCGCTGCCGGGCGGAGGCCGCGAGCAGAGGGCTGCTGGACCCGCGGCCGCTGCGGGTGGTGTGGAAGGCGACGGAGAGGGAGGTCTCCGACCACGCCGACGTCGTCGGCGGCGCGCTGAAGGGCGGCAGCGACGACGTTCCCCGGCTCGCCCAGGCGTTCCTCCGCCTGCCGCACCGGAGGCTGGCGATCATCGGGCCACCGGCGTCGGGCAAGAGCACGCTGGCGCTGCTGCTGACCCTCGAACTCGCCCGCGATCCGGCGGCCGGACACCAGGTGCCCGTCCTGCTGCCACTCGCGTCCTGGCCTGCGAGCAGGGAGCGGCCGGCCGACTGGATCGCCCGGCGGATCACGATCGACCACCCCTCGATCACCGCGGCGCCCGACTTCACCCCGGACATGGCGGCGCACCTGCTTGCCGCCGGACGCCTGCTGCCGGTCCTCGACGGGCTCGACGAGCTGCCCTCCCATCTGGCAGGACAAGCACTCGTCCGGATCAACCAGGCCATTCCGAGCGACTCGCCGCTGATCATCAGCTGCCGGGCGGAGGAGTACGAGGCCGCCGTCGCATCCGCCGACGTGCTCACGGCGGCCTTCGTCGTCGAGGCGCAGCCGGTGCGCCCCCATGACGCGGCGGACTACCTGCGCACGGTGATACCCCCCGGCGCGGCCACCCGTCGCTGGCAGCCGGTGCTCACCGCGCTCGAACGCGACACCTCCAGCCCCCTCACCCGGGCCCTGTCGAGCCCGCTGGCCGTATCGCTGGCCCGCAGCGTCTACCGCGGCCAAGGCGACCCCTCGGAGCTGCTCGCGCTGACCGGCCAGGAGGCGATCGAGCGCCATCTCATCGCCTCACTGGTGCCGGCCGCGCTGGCGGACACGTCCTCGGCTCTCCCCTACGACGGCTCGCAGGTCATGCGCTGGCTGCGCTTCCTGGCCCGGTCGAGCACCGGGGACCTCGCCTGGTGGCGGCTGCACCGTTCGGCGCGCGTGCAGACGCTGACCGCCTCGGCCGTCCTGGCGCTGCTCGCGCTGGGCGCCGCGGCGACCGCCATGGCGGGCGTGGCCAGGACGGCGACCGTCGTCGCCGGGCTGGCGACGGGCGTGGCGGTGGCGTTCGTCTCCTGCCTCCTTGCGGTTCTGGGCGGGCTGAGCGAGGAGAGTGTCCTGGTCCGCCCGGCCTTCCAGGTGGCCGGCCGGGTTGGGGCGCTGGGCAGGCGACTGGTGCGCGGGACCTGGGAGGGACTGCTCGCCGGACTGATCGGCGGGGCGGCCGGCGTGTACGTCATCAGGGTGATCGCCGGGCTGGACGTGAGCACGGTCAGGATCTTCGCCGGAGGCGTCGCCGGAGGGCTCCTGGCCGGCCTGGCCCGTGCCCTGGTCTCCTGGAGTCTGTGCCCGATCCCGGCGACGACCGACACCAGCCCCGCCGAGAGCCTGCGCGCGGCCCGGAACCGGGCGCTGGTCATGGGCGCCGGGCTCGGGCTGGCCATGGGCGGGCTGTGCGCGCTGGCGATCGGCCTGTTCCTGGGGGCACTCGGGGTGGCCGACGCCGCCCTGTTCGGCGTACTGCTGGGCAGTGGCTTCGGGGCCGCGATCGGCGTCACCGCACTGCTCACCGGCCCCTGGTTCCCCTACGTGCTGGCGCACACCCTGCTGGCCGTGCGGGGGCGGCTGCCCTGGCGGTTGACGGCCTTCCTGGACGACCTGCACGAGCTGGGCATCCTCCGGCGGGCGGGGCCGGCCTACCAGTTCAGGCACGCGCGCATCCACGAGTTCCTCCGAGGAGAGGACACGGCCGCAGCAGGCCCCGTAGCCGCTCGGGCGGCATCCGCACCGTGAAAGAGGCGCAGGCGTTGCAGAAGTAGCCGCGGACGAAGGTGAACTCGACGGCGCTCGTTCCCAGGTTCACCAGCAGGAGGGCATCGTCGACGCCGGCGCTCTCCAGATTCGCCACCTCGGCCCGCGCCGTGTGCGAGCGGATGGCGAGGGCCAGCCGCGCTCTGCCGGCACGTGAGAAGGCCGACGGGGTGAACACCTCGCGGGTGGTCAACGCCCTGCCGGCGGCACGGTCGTAGTTGACCGCGTACCCGGACTCGACGGGGCGCAGTCCCTCGATCTCCCGGATGATCCCGTAGCGGACCGAAACCAGCTCGGTGTCGTTCCGCACCACCTCGAAGGCGCCGGTCACCCGGCTGTCCTGCGGCACTGCCGGAGGATGGTCGCGGTTGATCCGCGCGCTCTCCCGCACCGCCTCCCCGATCGGCGCCATCAGGGCCGCGTTGAGCGCGGTCACGTCACCCCCTCGGGCGAGCGGGTAGGACGCATCGACGGTGAGCCGTGGATCACGACTTTCCCGCAGGTGGGCCGCGGTGATCGTGATCTGCTCACTCCCGGCGGCGGGGCGGGCCAGTGGGGCGAGCGCCACCACGAGCAGCACCGCGGCGCCACACAGCAGGACCGGCCGCCGCACGGTGATGAGCGTGCCCACCGCCACGGGCAGTCCGGCGATCAACCCGAACTGCAGCCCGACGCCCGAATACGCCTCGATCAGGTCACCGGGCGGGACCCGCGACCAGGCGGCCTCGGCCTGCGCCCTGATGAGCATCGCCAGCCCGCCCGCCACCACCGACAGGCTCCAGACGGCCAGCCCGGCGGACAGCCGGCGCTCCCTGACGTTCGCCCCTCGCAACCCGAGATGGACCAGCCCCGCCAGCAGCGCGACGTACAGCACCGCCGTGAGGATCTCCAGCGCCCAGTCCCCGCGAGGCACGGCAGACAGCACGGGCAGCGCCAGGAAGGGCTCACTCGCCCGTACGGCGACCTGGCCGACCGGCAGCCCGTGGCCGAACCCCAGGAACGCGCCCGCCACCACGGTCACCAACAGCGCCGCTCCGGCCGCCTTCGCCGCGATCAGCGCGCGTTCGCGCCGATCCGGCGCGTACGCCCGCACCCGCTGCCGCCAATCCCGGTGTCGCGCGACCAACTCGTCCCAGGCCCGCTCGTCGTCGTCGTCTTCCACGTACGCGTCCAGATCCACGGCACGGCGGACCCTGGACAGGGTGACCATGAGATGCACCAGCCACAGCACGGTGGCCAAGCCCGGCACGACGATCAGGGTGAAGGCCGCGGCCTCGGGCACGAGGGCGATGCCCAGCAGGTCCCAGCCGGTGATCGCGGGTGCGATGACGCCGCCCGCGTTCCAGGCGACCTGGACAGCCAGCGCCAGCCCGGCCGCGAGCACCAGCCACGCCGTGGCCGGTACGAGCCTGATGACCTGCCCGCGCACCGCGACATACGCCACCACCGCCGACAGCGACGCGAACGCCACCGCCACCGTCCAGAACCACACCCCGGCATCCTGGCCCGGCGCCTCGTCAGGCGGCGTCAGGAAGCCGAAGGCCAGGATGGCGGCGGACAGGTCCTCGTCGAAGGCACGCCCGGTCAGCGCCGGGACAGCCGACACGACGGTCACCAGGAGGTAGGTCGCCATGACGGCCCCGAGGGCCACGAGCAGGCCCCACGGGCGGTCGGGACGGATCGGGTCGGGCTCGGACGTCCTGCGGGGCAGGACCCTCTGCAGACCGGTGCCGGCCAGCGCGAGCAGCAGCGGCGGCACGGCGACCTGAGCGGGGTCGGCCACCAGGGCCGCCCCGATGTCCTCCACGTACTCCGCCACCCACGCCAGGTCCAGCGGATCGGCGACGAGGAGGTCCCGCATGCCGCCGTCCGACGCCCCGCCGATCGCGTACGTGAGCGGAGCCGTGCACAGCGCGATCCACGAGAAGACGAAGGCCCGGCCCGGCCTGCCGTCCACGGGCAGCCACTGCCGCAGCATCCCTTCCACGAGCGCGGCCACGACGGCGCTGAAGAACACGAGGAACGGCCGCAGGTAGCCCACCGTCAGGGGAAGCCAGGCGAGCAATCCCAGGAAGGGCCGCTCCCACGAATACAGACCGCTCAACAGCACGGACCAGATCACCGCCCAGCCGAACACCAGGCAGGGCGTCACCCACCGTCGACCGTGGAACGTCCCCGTACCCCTCTCCGCGACCGCCGGGACCGCCCTGACGAGGACCCCGGTCAGCAGCCCGACGGCCGTTCCCCACCAGGCGGCGTACTTCAGCTGCCCGCCGAACAGGATGCTCACCGACTCTTCGGACGCTGTCGCCAGCGACCAGACCAGGACGGCGAGCACACCGGCGGGCCCGCCCGCCAGCCCCCAGCAGACAAGCCCCCGCCACCGTGACGTGCCGAAGCCGGCCAGGCTGGAAATCGCACAGGTGCCGCCGGCCACCGCCAAGGCGAAGGCGACCAGGCCGGCCACCGTGCTCGCGGCCGGCGCCTGCCCCACGCCGGGGAAGACGAGCGCCCGCGACAGCACCCGGCCCAGCAGGCCACCCCGGTCGAGCAGGAACTCTCGGACCGGGGGCAGGGCGAGCAGCCCCGGCAGGGCCAGTGCCGAGCCCGAAGCAACGAGCAGGAACGTACGCGTCCTCATCGCCACGAACCATCATGGCCACGCTGAGGTCAAGCAGTCTCCACCTTTGCCGACAAAATCGGCGCCGGGGTCATCGGGTTTCGCGGACGATCCTGACCTCTCCCGCCGGGACCGTGAGCTCGCCGTCCACCGGGTCCCCGTCGGAGAGTCCGACTCCGGTCGCCGCGACGACCACGTCGGCCCCGCTGTGGTTGATCACGAAGAGGTAGCCGCGACCGTCGGCGTGCGCCCGCCGTACCATCTCGACGCCGGGAGTGGCCGAGACCGGCACGCCGGCCTCCGCGCAGACCGCGCCCAGCACGCGGGCCAGGTCCGCGCCGGCGAGCAGGGTGGTCAGGTAGTGCGCGGCTCCCCCCTCCCACTCGTTGCGGGTCCAGGCGGGCTCCCCGGTCACGTACGTGTCCAGCACCGTCGCGGTGGTCGCGTGGGCCAGCTCACTCCACACCGCGCCGATCCCGCCGCCCGCGAGCTCGACCGACTCCCCCTCCTCCAGCGGGAAGAACTCCTCGACCGTCACTCCGAGCAGGTCGCGCCACGCGCCGGGGTAGCCGCCGAGGCGGATCCGGTCGTGCTCGTCGGCGATCCCGCTGTACGGCCCGGCCAGCACGGTCCCGCCGTCGGCCACGAAGCGTTCGAGGTTCGTGGCGCCGTGATCGGTCACCAGGTAGAGGGCGGGGACCAGGACCAGCCGGTAGCCGGACAGGTCGCTTTCTGGATGCACGACGTCGCAGGTCACGCCCAGCTTCCAGAGCTCGGCATGCCAGCTCTTGATGACCTCGACGGGCTTGTGGAGGGTCGTGGGCTGGGCCGGGTGGTCCTGTGCCCAGACGCTCCCGTAGTCGAGCAGGATCGCCACGTCGGACGTCACGGTGCTGCCCGCCACCTCGGCCGCGTCCTTCAGCAGGCCCCCGAGGCCGACGACCTCGCGCCAGACCTTGGTGCCGGTCCCGGCGTGCGGGAGCATGGCCGAGTGCCACTTCTCCGCGCCCGCCCGTGACGCCCGCCACTGGAAGAACATGATCGCGTCCGCGCCCCGGGCGAGGTGCTGGACGGAGTTGCGGCGCAGCTCGCCCGGCCGCTTGGCGCGGTTGACGCCCTGCCAGTTGACCGCGCTGGTGGAGTGCTCCATCAGCAGCCACGGGCGGCCCCTGCCGAGCGAGCGGGACAGGTCCGCGGCGAACGCGAGGTCGATGTGCGGGTCCTTGCCGATCAGGTAGTGGTCGTTGGAGACCACGTCGACCTCTCTGGCGAAGGACCAGTAGTCCATGTCCCAGTGCGCGCCCGCCATCAGGTTGGTGGTCGCGGGCACCTGCGGAGCCAGCCCGGCCAGCAGGTCGCGCTCGGCGCGGTAGAGGTCGAGCAGCGCGTCGGAGCTGAACCTGCGGAAGTCGAGTTGCTGTCCCGGGTTGTGGAAGGAGGGGGTGGCCCGGGGCGGCAGGATCTGTCCCCAGTCGCTGTAGCGCTGGGACCAGAAGGCGGTGCCCCAGGCCTCGTTGAGCGCGTCCAGCGTCCCGTACCGCGCGACCAGCCAGCCGCGGAAGGCGGCGGCGGAGGCGTCGCAGTAGCAGCGGGAGTTGTGGCAGCCGTACTCGTTGTGGACGTGCCACATCGCCAGCGCCGGGTGGTCGCGGTAGCGTTCGCCGATCCGCTCGACGATGGCCAGCGCCTTGTCCCGGTAGACAGGCGAGCTGGGGCAGAAGCCCTGCCTGCTGCCGTGGAAGAGCACCCGGCCGTCGGCGTCGACCGGCAGCGCCTCGGGGTAGGTCCGGCCGAACCACGGCGGGGGCGCGGCCGTCGGCGTGGCCATGAAGGCGCGGACGCCGCCCGCCGCGAGCAGGTCCATGACCCGATCCAGCCAGCCGAACTCGTACCTGCCCTCGACCGGCTCGACCAGGGACCAGGAGAAGATCCCGACGCTGACCTGGTTGACCCCGGCCTCGCGCATCAGCGCGACGTCCTCGGCCCACGTCTCCTCCGGCCACTGCTCGGGGTTCCAGTCGCCGCCGTAGCCGATCAAGGTTCCTCCTTGGCTGTCCGCCCGCAAGCGCTAGAGGGGATTAAAACGTTCCTCTCCAGTGCGCACAACCCCCCGCTCAACAGGTGGACTACTCTGCCGGATGCTTGTTGACACGTTTTAATACGGAGTTCGATTCGGCAGACTGAGCAGGTGGACTTCCCCGAGACCCTGCGCGCGACCCGGCAGCGCAGCCACCTCAGCCAGCTCGACCTCGCCCTGCGCTCGGGCACGACCCAGCGCCACCTCAGCTTCATCGAGACCGGCCGCTCCCGGCCAGGCCGGACCATGGTGATCCGGCTCGGCGAGTCGATGGAACTCCCGCTCCGCGAGCGCAACCAGCTCCTGCTCGCCGCCGGCTACGCCCCCGTCTACCCGCAGACGCCGCTGGACGACCCCGCCCTGGAGCATGTACGCGCCGCGCTCGGGCACATCCTGACCGGCCACCTGCCCTACCCGGCGATCGTGGTCGACGCCGGGCACGACCTGGTCCTCGCCAACGACGCCTTCGACCTGCTCACCGAGGGCGTCGCCGAGCACCTGCTGCGCCCGCCGGTCAACGTGCTGCGCCTGTCGCTGCACCCCGAGGGCCTGGCTCCGCGGATCGCGAACCTGGCCCAGTGGGCACAGCACATCCTCGACCGCATCCCGCGGGACGAGCTGTACGACGAGCTTTCTGGATATGTACCACCATTCACACCCGGGCCGGATCACGTGGGTTTCGCCGCCCCCATGGTGCTGCGTACGGGGCGCGGCGAGCTGCGGCTGACCACCACGATCACGACGTTCGCGACCGCGCTCGACGTGACGGTGGCGGAGCTGAAACTGGAGGCCTTCCTGCCCGCCGACGCGGCCACGGCGGCACTGCTGGCAGGGTCATAGGCCGGGGAACATGTAGTCCTCGGCGATGCGACCGTCGCCGTCGAGCACCAGGACGTCCAGCCCACCACCGACCGCCTCGCCACCGCCCACGGGTACCATCGACCAGCCGAACTTGACGACGTCCTTCAGCCGCACCGCGTCACCGGCCGCCTGGAAGGTGAACTCACCCGGCGCGACGAAGTCGGCATAGGCGCGGGTCACTCGGCGCTCGATCTCGTCCCACCCGTGGGCCTCCAACGTGGTGTGGTCGAACCCCAGCTTCGCGGCGACCTCCCGGATCTCCTGAGGCGGTTGCAGGATGTGCGCCCCGCCCTCGGCCCACAACTCCTGGATGGCCTTGCGCCGCGACTCCACGTCGGGCTCGACCCAGACGGCGATGTAACGCTCGGCCAGCTCCTGGGGCTGGATGTCAGTCACGGCTTCTCCTCTTACTCGGTGCGTCCATGCCTGACCGATGATGCAAGAAGGGCCACAGGCGAACAATTCCCCCCAGGGAATGACCCGGCGCACGGCAGGTGGGTCAGGGGGCCACGGCGACGAGGGTGCGGTGGTGCTTCGGGGACTCGATCTCGTCGACGAGCGCCGCCGCCAGGTCGGCGTAGGGGAAGAGCGCGCCGTCCTCGGCGGCCGGCACCTGGTTGCCGCCGATCCGGTAGCGGCCGGTGCCCGGCGCCTCGGCGTCCAGGAACGTGGCCGGTGGCGCGAGCACCAGCCAGTCGATGGCGGTGTCCGCGGCGCGCAGGACATCCAGCTCGGCCGCGTGGCCGAGCGAGAACGCCCGGGCGTCGGCGGGGAAGCCCGGGGTGTCGAGGAGCCTCACCCCGGGCGCGATCTCCAGCGTGGTGCCGATGCCGATCAGCACCAGCCGGCCGACCCCGGCGCGGGCCAGCCCGTCGAGCAGGGCGTGGGCCGTACCGGCGTAGAACTCCTCCGCCGGCACGTCCAGCCGGGCGACGGCGCTGATCGCCGCGTCGTGGCCGGCCGCGACCGCCGCGACGCTGTCCGCGTCGGTGGCGTCGCCGCCGGTCACGGTCACGCCGTCACGGGCAAGGTCCGGGTACTTGGCCGGATCGCGTACCACCGCGGTGACGTGGTGGCCGCGGTCGGCGGCCACCGTGACCGCGTGCCGGCCCGCGCGTCCGCCCGCGCCGAAGATGACGATCTTGCTCATGCTGGGACACTCCGTTCGAGCACGGCCGGCCTGGTCACCGGCTCGTACCGCGGACGCTAGCCGAGCCCCCCTTGGTTCCCGCAACGATAGTTACGTAGGCTCGGCAAGGTGATTGCGCCACTTGATCCAGAGATGTTCAGCGGATGCTCGCATGTCACGTCGCCGATCCGGTTCGGCGACAAGTGGACCGTGAAAATCATCAGATGTCTGGAGGCGGCCCCCCGGCGCTTCTCCGAGCTGCAGGTCACCCTGCGTGGCGTCACGCCCAAGGTGCTCACCGAGACGCTGCGGGGGATGGAGCGCAACGGCCTGGTCACGCGCACCGCCTACGCGGAGATCCCGCCGCGGGTCGAGTACGAGCTGACTCCGCTCGGCCGCACGCTGCTGGAGCCCCTGGCGGCCTGCTGCGCATGGGCGCAGGCACATCTGCACGAGGTGCTCGACGCGCGTGAAGCGTACGAACCGGCTCCTTAGAGCAGGCCGGCGTCGCGGACCTTGATGGCGACATGGACACGGTTGTCCGTCTGCAGCTTGGCGAAGATCCGGGTGACGTTCGCCTTCACGGTCGCGACGCTCATGTAGAGCCGCTCGGCGATCTCGGCGTTCGAGCTGCCCCTGGCCACCTCGATCGCGACCTCGCGCTCGCGTTCGGTGAGCCTGGCCAGCTCGCACCTCGACCTGCTGGCCGGCAGCACGTACCTCGTCGAACAGGGCGTCCACGTGGGCCAGGGTCGGCTGCGGCGCCTCCAGCACGCCGTCGCGCCGGAGGCTGCCGAGGACGGCGCGCAGCTCGTTCAGCGACTGGTGGGCGTTCTCCTGGATCGCCCGCGCTGCCTCGCGCGTCTCCTCGGCGCCGAGGTCCGTCCGGTACGCCAGGCCGCCGGCGAACATCGACAGCAGGGAGAGCCGGTGCGCCAGCGCAGTGCGATGCCGTCCGGCTGGTCGTCGTCCACGCCCACAGCCTAGGAAACCGCGGGCCGGTGTTTTAGCGACCTGGGTCGACGTCCACCTGGCCGCAGGTCTGTCTACGATCGATCCGAGCCGCCGAAGGAGACCCGTCATGACCGAGAAAGAGCTGCTGCGCGCCACCCTGCGGGAGTTTCGAGACGCCATGGTCTGGAAGCTCGAGGGGCTGGGCGATGCCGACATGCGCATGCCGATGACCCCTACGGGCACCAACCTCCTCGGCCTCGTCAAGCACCTGGCCGGCCTCGAGTACGGCTATCTGGGCGAGGTGTTCGGCCGTCCCGCGCCGGAGCGGATGTCGTGGATAGACGACGACAGCATCTGGGAGGGCGCGGACATGTGGGTCGCTCCCGGCGAATCCACCGACTACATCGTCGGCCTCTATCGGCGGGCCTGCGCCCACGCCGACGAGACGATCGAGGCGCTGGAGCTCTCCACCGTCGGCACGGTGCCCTGGTGGGAGGAGGGCAAGCGGGATGCCACGCTGCGCCAGCTGATCCTGCGCATGATCGGAGAGACCGCGCGGCACGCAGGGCACGCCGACATCGTCCGCGAGCTGCTCGACGGCGCGGGCGGCCGGTCTCCCGGCGACCGCTCCTTCCCCGCCGACGCCGACCCCGCGTGGTGGCGAGAGTATGTGGGGCGCATCAGGGACTCCGCCGCTACGGCGCCTCCTGACGCTTCGTCGGATTGACGCCGTCCCACTCGGCCAAGGGAGCACAGTGCCAGCTCCATCCGACCTGCCGCTCCTGGCCGGGAAGGTCGGCGCGGCCGTTGGCCCACAGCAGCGCCGTCCACGGATCCGTGTCCGTGGGCGCCCAGGGGAACAGGCGCCTCAGGGTGGCGTCGCTGAGCTGCTCCGAGGGGACGAAGTCCCTGCCGACGCCGCGACTCGCGTCGGCGGTGTGCACGAGCATCTCGTCGCAGGCCATGGCCGCGAAGCCGGAGGCGTCGGCCAGCCCCATGGGGTGCCAGCCGCGAGCTCCGGCCGGGGCGCCGTCGACGACCCGCGCGAGGACCGTGGCCACGGTGCTCATCGTGGCGACGAGGTCCACCGGCGTGGACTCGGGCCGGACGCGCAGCTCCATCGTGCTGAGCTCCAGATCACCTGCCGCGAAGTCAGCGGAGAACCACATCAGAACATCGCTGATGTGGGCGACGGCTTGGGCGACGGTCCAGTCCATCTCGGGGATCGGAGTCGTCGTCCAGTCCTGCTCCGTCAGCGGAAGCAGGAAAGCGCGGCATTCGTCGGCAGTCCGGAGTATTGTTTCGCCGTTCATGGGGGCATCGTCGCACTCGCCTACGACAGTTTGTCGGTGGTGTCCGCCGCGGGATTCCCTAGGAGTGGGGAATCCGGCCGGCGCGATGTCACCCTTACCTGGCCTGCGTGCAGAACGACACAGAACAGGCGGGCACGGCGACGTCTCATGAAGGCATGAAGATCAATGCAGATGGCGCGGGCCACGAGGATGTGGCGAGCGCGCTCGCCACGGCCGCCGTGTGCCAGAACTCCGTCGAGCACGCCGACACGAAGGCCGGCGTTCTGATCATGGTTCACGCGGGCGGAGCCGCGATGCTGGCCGGCCAGATCGGGCCGGCGTTCGGGATCGTGCGCGGTGGCGGCTGGTTCGCCCTGCTCGGCCTGGCGATGTTCGCCATGTTCGCCGTCAGTTTCGTCGCCTCCGGCCACCACCTGGCCCAGGCCCTTCGGCCCGACCTCCGGCCGCCCGACCGGCCGAGCAGGTTCAGCATCGTCTGCCGCCCGTCACTGACGGCAGGTCGCAGCGATCCGGCGCAGGAAGCCGAGGAGGCGTGGGCGATGGCCCGGCTGCTCGGCGAGATCGCGGAGCGCAAGCACCGCCGCATCGCCACGGCGATCCCGTGGACCTGCCTGATGGTGGTGGGCGCGATCGGCGCCATCGCCCTGGGCGCCGCCGGGGGCTGAGGCTCGCCTCAAGGCCGTGGGGAGCCGTAGGCGCTCAGGCCCCCGGTGTCGATCAGGATGACTCTGCGGTAGCTCGTCGTCACCAGCCCCGCCTCCTTCAGCTCGCGCATAGCCTTGCTGACGGCGGCCTCGCCGGCGCCGACGAGCCGCCCCAGCTCGCGCTGGGCCAGCGGGACGCCCACGTCCGTGCCCTCAGGGACGGACCGGCCATGACGGCCGGCCAGGTCGAGGAGCACCCGGGCCACCCGCACGGGGACGTCGTAGCCGATCATGTCCAGCCGCCGGCGGTCGGCCCAGTCGAGCCGGTCGGCGAGGCTCATCGCGACCGCCGTGGAGAGCGCGGGAACGCTGCGCGCCAGTGCGAGGAACGCGGCCGACGGGATGCGGTGGACCAGCGTCCGCGAGCACAGGGTCACCGTCGCAGACCTGGCCACCTTGCGCAGCGCGGCCATCTCCCCGATGAGGTCGCCGCTGACCATGATGCCCAGCAGCGCCTCCACGCCGTTGTCCAGATCGGCCGTGACCTTGGCGCACAGCCCACCGCGCGACTCGTGCAGCAGGTAGACGGTGTCGGACATCGGATCGCCCTGGCTGATCAGCACCTCGCCCGGCTCCTGGTAGCGGCGCTCGGCCAGCCTGAGCAGCCGCGCCTGCGTCTCCGTGTCGAGCAGGGCCATCATGCTCCCCGGTGACCAGCGCCGCCCATGATCGGCACCGGCCGGCCTCGCTCCCGCCACCTACCACCTCCAGGACGCCCTTCCCGGGCACGCTACCTCCAAATGATCTGTCTGACACCCGTTCACAACCATCTAGTTGTACAAACCAGCGGTTGTGGATATGGTCGTGAGATGGCAGTGATCGAAGACGAACTGACTCTGGTGTTCTCGGCGCTGGCCGACCCCACCAGGCGCGCGATCCTGGAGCGCCTGGCCCATGGCGACGCGACGGTCAACCAGCTCGCCGAGCCGTTCGCGATGAGCCAGCAGGCGGTCTCCAAGCACCTGAAGGTGCTGGAGCGCGCCCACCTGATCTCGCGGACCCGGACCGCGCAGTCCCGGCCCTGCGTCCTGGACGGCGAGCGCCTCGACGCGGCGGCCGGCTGGATCGCGCGGCACCGGCAGGTCCTGGCCGATCGCCATGACCGCCTCGACGAGCACCTGGCCGCCCTGCGAGCGCAGGAGCCGGACACGGGGACGGCGCCATGACCGAGACCGGAGAGCTGACCTACCGGCGCGTGCACCGGGCGTCGCGCGAGCTGCTGTGGGACTGCATGACGACGCCCGAGCACCTCACCCACTTCTGGGGCCCCGCCGGGACGACCACGCCGATCGGCGGCATCACCGTCGACCTGCGGCCCGGCGGCGTCTTCGAGACCACGATGGTCAGCGACGCCGACGGCAGCACCTACACGATGCGCGCCGTCTACGCCGAGGTGCGCCGGCCCGAGCGGCTGGTGTGGATCGAGCCGGGCATGGAAGGCGGCATGCGGACCACGGTCACGTTCGTCGACCTGGGCGACGGTCGGACCGAGGTGGTCACCCATCAGACCAACGTGCCGGCCGCCTATCTCAGCGCCGAGGCCAGGGCCGGCTTCGCCACCAGCTTCGACCGCTTCGACGGCTACCTGGCCGGCCTGGAAACCGAGGAGTAGGGAGCACGAGATGCCTGCAGTCAACTCAGCCGACGGCACCACGATCGCCTATGAGCGCACCGGCAGCGGGCCGGCGCTCGTCCTGGTCGACGGTGCCATGTGCTACCGCGGCGCGGGACCGATGCGGCCCCTCGCCGCGCACCTGCGGGACGCCTTCACCGTCCACACCTACGACCGTCGCGGGCGCGGCGAGAGCTCGGACACCATGCCGTACGCGGCCGCCCGCGAGGTCGAGGACCTACAGGCGGTCATCGCACAGGCCGGTGGCGAGGCGTGCGTCTACGGCATCTCCTCCGGCGCGGCTCTCGCCTTGCTGACCGCGGCAGCCGGCCCCGGGATCACGAAGCTCGCTCTGTACGAGCCTCCGTACCTGGCCGAGGTCGATGGCGACACCGGGACCAAGGCCTACACCGAACGGCTGCACGAGCTGCTCGACGCCGGGCGCGCAGGCGACGCCGTGGCCCTGTTCATGACCAATGTCGGTGTGCCCGCAGGGGCTGCGGCAGGCGGCTCGGGCCGCGGCCGACGCGCTGCCCACCGCGGAGCACCGGACTCTCGACGGCCAGACGCACGACGTGGCGCCCGAAGCGCTCGCACCCGCGCTGACCGGGTTCTTCGGCTCATGAGGTCAGCGGGAACCGGTTCACGTCGAAGGTGAGCAGGTCGGTGAAAAGCGCGCGTTGCCTGGGCAGCTCCCAGTCGCCCGCCTCCCCGCCGTTGATCACTGCCCACACGCCCCACTCCAGCACCATGTACAGCAGCGCGGTGGGCCACAGCTCGCGCTCGGTGCCGGTCAGCTGCACGCACCCGAGGTAGGCGTCGCGGAAGAGCCGCCATTCCACGTCGTCGAACAGCCGCCCGGGACCGGCAGGCAGGTCGTTGTGGAAGAACAGCACCGCCAGCGCGAGATCCAGGAGCCTGGGGATCCGCTCGCCGTTGTCGGGGTCGACGAGCACCGGGCCGTCCGCGGTGTAGACGAGGTTGACGGCCTTGAAGTCGACGCTGACGTCGGCCGCCGGCAGCTCCGCGTCGCGGACGGCGGGCAGCGTCGTGGTCATGAAGCCCTCGATCAGCGGCGTGAACCGTCCCATCAGCTCCCCGCGCGCCTGCGGAAGGTGGGCCGCCAGCGTCCTGTCCAGTCCGGTGACGTCCTCCTCGACCGAGGCGGCATCGTGGTCGGGCCAGTCGAAGCGCGCCAGCCCCGCGTCGGAGTCCAGGTCGGCGTGCATCCGGCCGAGCAGCCGCCCCGCATCGGCCAGATCGGCGGCGGAACCGTCGTAGAGCCGCCCCTCGATCCAGGGATAGGCCACCCAGTCGTGCTCGCCGATCCGGTGGGGACCTGCCAGTGGCGTCACCACGGGGAATCCCGTCGCGTCCAGGTGGCGCACCCATCGCCCCATCGCCTCGGCGGAGTGCGTGCGCTTGACCACCGCGTCCCGTCCCGCGACCAGCCCGCGGAACACCGGCGCGTACGGATAGATCGACTCTGCCGCCGCCAGCCCGAACTTCTCGAACACCTCTGCGTACTCGGTCACGCCGGAGAACCCTAGCGTCCGGGGCATATTCCGTTCGACAGGTGCGCGGGGACCTCACTAGCCTGTCCCCATGTCCAGCCCCGAGGCGTCAAGACGCTAGCCACCGGCTGTCCGGTGGCTGTCACGATGTCGCCCTGAGGTCGCCCTGAGGTGCCCTGATGGCGCCTTGATGCCCTGCCGCCCTTTCCCGGCCGCGGGCATCGGCCGTTGACACCGGATCGCCGTGTCCCTGGATCGTGCGTCACTCCTGTGACGCCGGCACTTTCCCGCGGTGTTCGCACGCCGCTCCCTCGCACCGTCGTCCGTCGCAGGGGGCCGTCGTGCCTCGCCGCCTTCACCGATCCATCGATGTGGCTGCGGAGTTGCACTATGCCATTCGTTCTCTACCTGCTCGCGGTTGCGATCTTCGCCCAGGGGACGTCGGAGTTCATGCTGGCCGGGCTCGTCCCGGACATCGCCCGCGACCTGGGGGTGTCCGTCCCGGCGGCGGGATCGCTGACCTCGGCGTTCGCCGTGGGCATGATCATCGGCGCACCGCTGATGGCGATCCTGAGCCTGCGCTGGCCCAAGCGCCGCGCGCTTCTGACCTTCCTCGTCACCTTCCTGCTCGTCCACGTCCTCGGCGCGGTCACCTCCAGCTACGCGGTGCTGCTGGCCACGCGGATCGTCGGGGCGCTGGCCAACGCCGGCTTCCTGGCGGTGGCCCTGGCTGTCGCGGCCGGAATGGTCGCGCCGAACGCCAAGGGCCGGGCCACCTCCATCCTGCTCGGCGGCGTCACCATCGCCTGTGTCGTCGGTGTTCCCGCAGGGGCGCTGCTCGGCCAGGCGTGGGGATGGCGCTCGGCGTTCTGGGCGGTGGCCGCCGTCTCGGTGCCGGCCGTCATCGCGATCATCCGGTCGGTCCCGTCCGCCGCTCCCGATGCCGTCCGCCCGAGCGCCCGCAGTGAGCTGCGGGCGCTGCGTGACCCGCGACTGCTGGTGTCATTGCTGCTGGGCGCCCTGGTCAACGGCGCCACGTTCTGTACGTTCACCTATCTCGCGCCACTGGTCACCGAGGTCTCCGGCATCGACGCCGCCTGGGTGCCCGCCGTGCTGGCGATCTTCGGCGTGGGCTCGTTCCTCGGCGTCTCGCTCAGTGGACGCCTGGCCGATACGCGGCCCGTCCAGCTCCTGACGGGCGGCGGCCTCGTCCTGCTCGCCGGATGGATGGTGTTCGCGGTGACCGCCACCGACCCGGTGGCGGCGATCGTGCTCGTCCTCCTTCAGGGGACGCTCTCCTTCGCCGTCGGCTCGACGCTGATCTCGCAGGTGCTCTACGCGGCGGCTGGAGCACCGACGCTGGGCGGCGGATTCGCCACGGCCGCGCTCAACGTGGGAGCCGCGTTCGGCCCCTGGTCCGGTGGCATCGCCATCGCCGCGGGACTCGGCTACCGCTCGCCGCTCTGGGTCAGCGCGCTGCTGGTCACCCTCGCCCTGGTCACCGCCGGGGTCGCCGTGACGATCCGGAAGAAGGCGGCGCCCGTGCAACGGGCGTGAACGTCAGGGGCCAGAGAGGCCGCGGTCGGCGCCGATGCCGCGCAGCAGGGTGTCGACCAGGCGGGTGGCCATCACGTCGGGATCGCCATCGGGCTCGGTCGCCGACTCGTGGATCAGCGCGTAGTAGACGCGCCGCGCCCACTCGATGTCGACCTCGGGCCTGATCAGGCCCGACCCCACGGCCCTGGACAGCAGCCGGGCGCAGGACTCGGCCACCTCGGCGTGGATGCGCGCCACCTCGGGGTCGGCGTCCTGCGCGCGGCTCATCGCGAAACCCCAGTCGATCTTCACGCGCAGCGACCTACCTGGCCTCGCCGCTCGCGGCCAGCGTCACCGGCGCCGACCTCGTCATCGACGGCGGCGCCATCAAGACCGTCTGAGCCGACCTCGCACAAGCCGTGGGCGCGTCCCTAAGCTGCTGCCGTGGACAGAACGCCGGTCACCATCGCGTACGTGCGGGAGGCGTTCGGATGGGGCGCGGACGTCGTGGTGTCGGCGGGGCCGCGGGGTGCGCTGGGGCAGATCTGGCGGCTGGACGTCGGTCCGGCAAGCTACGCGCTCAAGGAGATCTTCGCCGAGCCGCCATCGGAGGCACTGGTCGAGGCGGAGCTGGCGTTCACGCGGCGGGCCGCCGAAGCGGGGGTGCGGCTGCCGGCGAGCCACCCCGACCGCTCAGGGCGTCACCTGCTCACGGCGCCCGACGGGACCTGGTTCCGCCTGCACGACTGGATCGACCTGCGACCGGTCGAGCTGACAGCGCGGACCACGCCTCGAGAGCTCGGGGCCCTGCTCGCGTGTTTGCACCGGTCCGCCCCCGCCACGGCCCTCGAACCGGGCGGCGGACCACCCGACCCCTGGTACGACCGCGTCCCCACCACGGAGGCTTGGGCGCGGGCGGCCACGTCGGGCGCGAAGTGGGCCACGCGGCTCGCCGACCGGCTGACCGGCCTGCCCGAGCTGTGCGCGGCGGTCGCGCCGGCCGATCCCGCCGACCTGATCGTCTGCCATCGCGACCTGCACCCCGAGAACGTCCTCGCCGACCCCGACGGCGCGCTGGTGGTCGTCGACTGGGACAACCTCGGTCCGGCCGCACCGGGCCGGGAGCTGGCCCGGGCGCTGTTCGACTGGTTCTGCGACGGCCCCGCCGACCTCGACGCCATGCGTGACATGTACGAGGCGTACGTGCGCGAGGACGGGCCGGGTCGCGTCACCGAGCCTGCGGACTTCTCCATGCTCGTCGCGTCCCGGCTGAACTTCCTGCTGGTCCAGACAGGCGTCGCGCTCGACCCGCGGGCCGAGCCGCGGCACCGCGAGTGGGCCGAACGCGAGATCGACGAGGCGCTGCGCATCCTGCCGACCCCGCGGCAACTGGCCGACGTGCTGGCGCTGACGCGCGCCCTGGCCCGGAAATCCCGTTGAGAACGGCATGCGTGGCACGCTTTCATAGCCCGACGAGCAGAAAGGGAAGACCGTGGCGAACCGTGTCCGCGCATAAGCAGCCCAGGCCATCCAACACCCGCCAGGCCGGCGACCGCCTCAAGCTCCACCGGCGCCACCTCCGCGCCGACGGGCGGGAATACACGGTGATCACACTTCGCCCCGGCACCCGAGCCCGGTTCTCCACGAACTTCTACCACCAGACCTGGCACATCCTCTCCGATCCGTACGGCGCGCTCCTCCTCAGCCGCCTGCTGTGGGGCCTGTCCTTCCAGCGACGGCCCGACACCGTGATGATCATCGATCGGCGGTTCATCGACCCCAACCCGTTCGACGCCGAACAGGGCGATCCCATCGCCCTCGTGCCCGCCGACCTGACGCACCTGCCGGCCCGTACCGCCCGGCAGCTCGGCCGGCGATCCGCCGCACCCGGATCCGGAACGGTCCGCTGGCATACGTGGGGCCTCGACCAGGCGGTCGCCGAGTGGCGCGCCCAGCGAGCCGACGGCACCTGGTGGCGGCAGTGGCATCCGGCGGCGGACGGCCGAGCCGCCGAGGTGTCACGGCTGGGCGGGCTCCTCAGCGTGCGAGCCTCGTCCTCCCTGCTCCGCGAGTGGGCCGTCTCCGTGGCCACGATGGCGGACCACGTCTACCACGGCATGTCGTACACCGAGTTGGACGGCCCGAAGTGGGAGCCCTGCCGCAGTGACGGCGAGGTGCAGACGTTCGACGACTATCACCGGCGAGTGGCCGTAGCCGAGATCTCCCGCAGGGAGGTGCTGGCCGCCGCGAACGTGCCCGGCGAACCGGCGGAGGTCCGACCTCTGGTCTGGGGCCGGAACGACGCCGTGCGAAACCGATCGATCACCACCTCGGCGGCGAACGGCTGACGCCCCGCACGGCCTATGTCCTGGCGCGCACGCCGTGAACGGTTGACGGCCAGCGCGGGAAGGCGTCTCCGTCGAGGAGGGCGTCACCCAGCCAGGTGCGGCGGTGGATCTGATACTGCCCGTGCCGCTCGGTGGCGACCAGCCCCGCGTTCCGCAGGGCGAGGATGTGGCGGCTGATGGTCGACGGGGCCACGTCCAGCCGTGCGGCCAGGGCTCCCGTGGCGTGGCTGGAGGTCAGCAGGCGCAGCAGCGTGGCGCGGGTCGTGCCCATGAGCTCGTCGACGGCCTCGCCGGCGCCCGGCTCGGGCCTCCAGAGGGGCGGGTGTTCGACGGGATAGACCAGCACCGGTGGCAGCGAGTCGTCGGCCAGGAGCACGGGGCCGTGGACGCCGAAGAAGCTGGGGATCAGTAGCAGCCCGCGCCCCTGGAGGTGCAGATCGCCGTCCACGGGATAGTGCAACCGCAGCACGGGCGAGGTCCAGCTCGCCCAGGGGCGCAGGCCGTTCAGCAGGGCCTCGACGCCGCCACCGGCCAGGTCCTTGACGCGGCGGGCCACGTCGGCCTGCGTGGTCGCGGCGATGGCGGAACGGTGCGGGAAGATCGCCATCTGGTGGTAGCGGCGCAGTGTGGAGCCGAGGCGTTCGAGGTCTCGCGGTCGCCCGGCGGCCAGGTCGCTCAGCCAGGGGGACGGTTTGCGGTAGGTGGCGGCCAGCTGGCCGAGTTCATCGCGTAATCGGGTCCTGGGCGTGGCGAGCACCGTCTCGATGCCGTGCTCCACGTCCCCGATGTGGCCGCCGGGGGTCAGGAAGTCGGGGAAGTAGGTGGCAGCGGGCATCAGGGTGCCCAGGGCGCGGATCGCCATGTCGAGCCCGGCCCGGGTCAGTGCTGTGACGGAGTGACGCCGCCACGGCGCGAAGTACGGGATGTGCTCCGCGCGATATGCCATCTGATGGACGCTCAGCACCAGCTCCCACATGGCGTCGGGGCCGGGAGCCAGACGGACCTTGATGAGATCTTCCGCGGTGAAGTGAACACGCAATACCGAGCCCCCAGTCCCGAGACATTGCAGTCAAGATCAAACCGTAGGCGACGCGGATTGCGGTTTCGTTGACATGCGCTCAGCAAACCGTCACAAACCGGATCGGGCGCCTATCACGCCGGCGGCCGGGCCTCAATGCTCTTGCGTGACAGCGCAAAAGATTCCGGCGACCGCCTGCCTCCGGAAAGGATCTCCATCCAGCGGGACAATGCCGGCCGGCCACGCGGGGGGACGGCACATCGAAGTTGCGACGGGGGATGACGTTGAGGGGTCACTGGCGTGCCATCGCCTTGGCGGTCGCATTGACCGTGCCGGCCGCCTGCGCCGCACCACAGGCGCAGGGGCCGGCGTTCTCCGGCGGCGAACTGACCGACGCCGAACGGATCGAGCTGGAGCGGGCCGAGGAGGTGCTCACCCAGAGGTGCATGGCCCGGCACGGCTTCCCCTACTGGCCGGCGCCCCCGCTGAGCGCCGAGGAACGGCGGAGCATCGGTTACGTGCTGACGGACGTCGCCTGGGCCAGGATCCACGGTTACGGCGGCCGCATCGAGCGGAAACTGCTCGCGGCGAAGAAGACGAACCGCAACATCGCCTACCGCAACAGCCTGATCGCGCCCCAGCGCACCCGCTACGACGCGGCCCTGCGCGGCGGCCGGGACGTCAAGCCGTTGTCAGCCACGCTCCCCGCCGGAGGCAGGATCACCAGCATGCTGGGCGGGTGCGGCGCCGAGGCCCAGGAGGGTCTGTACGGCGACCGCGAGGAGTGGTTCCGCCTCGACAAGACGGCCACGAACCTGCTGCCGCTGTACGTACCGGACCTGGTCAAGGACCCGCGCTTCAGTGCGGCGCAGCAGGCCTGGGCCCGGTGCATGTCCCGAAAGGGGCACCCGTACACCGAGCCGCCGGAGGTGCGCGCCACCCTGCCCCGGCTCACCCGAGGCCTGTCGAGCGAGAAGAGCCACTCCTTGGAGGTGGAGCTGGCGGTCACCGAGGCCACATGCGCGCGGACGTCGTCTCTCGCCGACACCGCGAGGTCCCTGCAGGCGCACTACCGCGAACGGGCCGGCCGGCCCTACGCGCGAGACCTGGCCGAGCACCGCCGACTCGAACGCGCCGCCCTCGACCGGGCCAGGCGCATCACACGCTGACCAGCTCAACACACTGCTCGCAAAGGAGATCAGCATGCCCAGAATCCGTTCGGCGCTGGCCGCGGTGGGGCTGGCCGCCGCCAGTCTGGCCATTCCCCTGGCCGGCACACCGGCTGCCGCCGAGTCCGAGTCCGAGTCCGAGTCCGCAACGATGCTGTGGAACTGCCGGGCCGTCAGAGAACAGGTGGGCCTCGAGGACGGGCGCGCCCGCGCCTTCGACGGCAAGGACTGCCACACCCCACTGGGCGCGGACGAAGGCAACGACTACGACTGGGGCGACAGCACGGGCCAGTTCCAGAAGGGCGACACCAATGCCGCCTCATCCCTGATGAACAACGGCTACAGCGGAGGGCGTGACGTCATCGCCTTCTACGACATCACGGCCTGGGACTACCGCTACGGCTACAGCTGCCTCGCGCACGACGAGCTGTTCGCCGACGACCTGTCGGACAACAAGTTCAGCAAGATCACGACAGGTCCGTACACCGGCAAGCAGAACCCCATGGACAACAGGATCTCCTCCCACCGATGGGTGACCAGGGACGACTGCAACACCTTCGTCACCTGAGCACCCGACCATCTCACGAAGGAGTCTCACATGCGCATCAAAGCCATCATGGCGACCGCTGCGGCGCTCGCGCTGGGCGCCGTCGCGTTCACGCCCTCCGCCGCCGTGGCGGAGGACTGCCCGCTCGGATTTGTCTGCTTCTACTACGGCTACAACCAGACAGGCGGGATGTCGTTCAAGACCGACAAGGACTGGACCAACCAGAAGCCCGCCCGCTCCTACTTCAACAACGCCAGACCGCAGACCGGCTACGACCACGTCGACATCACGGTCCTGTCCGTGGACAAGCCGATCTGCGCGCATTACGGCGAATCGGAGGGCAAGGGCAACATCTCGGCCCCTCCGGCGTCCATTCGCACCGTGTCCAAGGTCAGGTGGCGCGGGGAGTGCTGACCCGGCCTCATCGCTCGACCGTGTGAGCGGCTCCCTCCTGAGAGGGAGCCGCACCGGTCGCCGCCCTGCTCTCGATCAGGCACGGGCCGCCGGGTCCGGGATGCGGTAGTGATAACCGCATATCTCGCCGAACCCCATCCGTTCGTACAGCCGGATAGCCGCGAGGTTGTCGCGCTCCACCTGGAGATACATGTGCTCCGCGCGGTGCGCGTCGGCCCAGCGGGCCAGCGCGGCGAGCACCGTGCGTGCCGCGCCCCTCCCGCGGGCCTCGGGCAGCGTGGCCATGCCGAACACTCCCACCCAGCCGGTGTCGGCGACCGCGCGGCCCACGGCGACGACGTCGCCGCCGATCATCGCCGTGGCGTAGGCGGCCGGCCGCTCCACCCGGCCGAGCAGGTCCCACTCGGAACGCGAGTCACCGCCGTTCACGGCGTGCCAGCTTTCGAACCACGCTCGGGTCGGGCGGTCAGCCAGCCGCACTCGCAGCGAGCCCGCCCGCGCCCGCTCCAGGACCCGCGCGGTCGGCGCCACCTGCAACGACACCGGGCTCTGACGGAGGTATCCCCGCTCCGCCAGGAACGCGTCGAGCCCTTCCGGACACGCTCCCGGGCTGATCTGAAACCGCGCGACCGCGCCACGCCCGGCGTAGAACTCCTCCGCCGCAGCGACCCTGCGCGCCAGTTCGCCCGGCCCGGCATCGCCATGCGGCAGCACCGTTCCGATCCACCACGCGCAGCTGGGGGCATGGCGCAGCCACCACCCTCCGGCATCCTCGACGTGCTCGGGGGGAAGGGCCCGGGCCGTCCTCTCCTGCAGGCCCCTCACGGCAGATTGCACGGGCAACGCGAACCCCCTTCGAGATCGGACACCTACAGATTTTGACGTACCGGATGGCAGGTGAGCAGGCGGGCATGGCCGTCTCCCGGCACCAGGCGTCGGCGGCGCCCTTGCGCAGGCGGCAATGCGTCAGGAATCCTTGACGCTTATGATATTGAAGCTTGCTGAAATCCCCGATCACGAGGGCTTCGCCGCGCCGGTGCTCCCCGATGGTGAGCTTGCCTCGTCCGCCAGCGTCTTCACCAAGACCTTCGTCGGCTACCAGGCCGCATGTTCCTGCGGATGGGCCGACCGGCGTCGCTTCCCGGCCACGCCGGAGGGGGCCAAGGAGGCTGAATACCGGTGGTGGAGCAGGCACGCACCTCCGTTGCTCGCCGCCGCGCCACCCAGCTGGCTGGTGATCAAGTCGAATCTCCTGTGCGAACAGATCGTGAACCTCGCGGCCGAGCGCCCCCTCGCCGCCCTCACCCTGCTGTCTCAGGTGGAGAGCTGGCAGCGCACCCTGCTCGATCAGGCCGTCGCCGGGGCGCGGGAAGCCGGCGCCTCCTGGTCGGAGGTGGGAGAGGCGATGGGGATCTCCAAGCAGGCCGCACACGAGCGGTTCAGGGCCCACGTGAGCACGTGAGGGCAGCGCACGCCTTCGGCATCTCGTCGGGTGCCGCTGGTCACGCCTCTCGCAGTGCGCCGCCGATGATCGTGGTCACGACCCTGTGGACGGCGTCGGCCTCTGGCGGCACGCCTTCCCTGCCGGCGAACAGCAGGTGCCCGGTCCCGATCAACGTGAGCGCGAGCGTGTCCACGTCGGCATCCGCCGTGACGCGGCCCAGCTCCCGCTCGGCGGCGAGGTAGGAGACGATCATGGCCGTGGCTTCCGCCAGCATCGGGACGCCGGTCGGCCTGGTCTGGCGCAGCCGGGCGCGCAGGTCGTCCCGGAAGGTGATGAGGCCGACGATCGCCAGCGCGACCGATCCGAACAGGTCCGTCAGCGCGCCGGCGAGGTGGCCGGCCACGGTGCCGGTCCCGGCGGACTCGCGCAGCGCGGTGGCCTGGTCGCCGATCCGGGCGATGCGGTCGAGGACGAGCTCGGCGAGGAAGGCGTCGAAGTCGGCGAAGTGCCGGTGCAGGACGCCCTTGGCGCAGCCCGCCTCGGTGGTGACCGCGCGGCTGGTCAGCGCGTGCGGCCCGTCCCGGAGCAGGATGCGCTCGGCTGCGTCGAACAGCTGCTCGCGCGCGTCGCGGAGGGCCACTCCTGTCGGCACCGTGCATCCCTCTTTCCCCAACCGGCCCGTTGTTAAGTGGGCGCATGCCCACTAAGGTGGGCGCATGCCCACTATACCGTCAGGGAATCAGGAACCCCAGCCTCATCAGCACCGGCAGGTGGCCGAGTCGTTCGGCGCGGACGCCGAACGCTACGACCGCACCCGACCCCGCTACCCCGAAGCCATGGTGAGCCGGATCGTCGCCGGCAGCCCCGGGCCCGAGGTCCTCAACGTCGGCTGCGGGACCGGCATAGACGGCCGGCAGTTCCAGGCGGCCGGCTGCGAAGTGCTCGGGGTCGATCCCGACGCGCGGATGGCCGACTTCGCGCGGCGCAGCGGGGTCCAGGCCGAGGTGGCCACGTTCGAAGCCTGGGACCCAGCCGGCCGGCGCTTCGACGCCGTCGTCGCCGGACAGGCCTGGCACTGGGTCGACCCGGTCGTAGGAGCGGCCAAGGCGGCGCAGGTGCTGCGTCCCGGCGGCCGGCTGGCAGCGTACTGGAACGCGTTCGACCTTCCGCCCGACCTGGCCGAAGAGTTCACCGCGATCTCTCGGCGGGTGATGCCCGACTCGCCGTTCGACTTCCGGGCGATGCCGTCCGTAGACGGCTATCAGAAGCTGATCGACAAGGCCGCCGACGGTATCCGTAAGGCGGGCGGGTTCGGCGATCTGGAGCAGTGGCGGTTCGACTGGGAACGGTCCTACACCCGGGACGAGTGGCTGGACCAGATGCCCACCTTCGGCCTCCTCACCAGGATCCCGCCGGACGCGCTGGCGGAGGTGCTCGCGGGCACCGGAGCCGCCGTCGACGCGGCCGGGGGCAGCGTGGTGATGCGCTACTTCACGATGGTGGTCACCGCGGCGAGCGCGGTCTGATCGCCGGCGCAGTGATTTTCCGGTCTTTCTGTGGAGACCGTATTCTCGGCCCGCCTGACATGCCGACCATCAAAATTCGCGGTCGCGCGATATTCCGCACCGAACCCTGGAACGCGGGGGAAGAAGAGGCCTGTTGACCGCCTCTCAGGCCACGCTTGATGTCACGAGCACGTGTCGATGTCACACCGAATGGTGGTTTCGATGAAGAGAGGCAGACCTCCTGGCCAGGGGAAGCTGCGGGCCGTCGAGCGAAGTCGAAGCCGAGCGAAAGCAGCGAGGAGAATTCCGAAGACAGCCGGCGATCCGATGGGAGCGACGACCGAGCCCCTGGGCCCCGTAAATATCCGCAGCGGGTGAGGCAGTCTCCCATCGAGTTTTGGAAAGTGATCTATTCCAACGGCTGGAAGGCGCGTTTCAACCACGAATCACAACCGCGCCGACGACACCCCGGCAAAAGATGACAGCGGGAGCACGAGGCGACAGGGAAGGGCTGCGGCCGACATCCCCATACGGCCGCCCATGCCACTTTCAAGCGTCACGAGGGCTTCGAGGGGGCCGTCCGAGTCAGGTTTCAAGGAGGCGATGTACTCGTCGACCTCCCGCCGGCTGTATCCACGAAAGTCGATTCGGAAGCGCGGACGCCCGGCCTCCACGGCGCGAGTTGGACCGACGAGCGAGCCAATACTCCGAACGCTTCAGGCACCCCATTCCGGACAAACCGCCGGAATGAGGCTCGACAGGCGCATGGGTGACACGCCGGGCCATCTGGCCGATTTCACGGCCGTACGGGACATGACAGCAGGCAGGCTGAGCTGCGACTCCTGACGCCGGCCAGAAGATTGCCGGAGCCGCTCAGCGAGGGTCCTAGGATTCGATCACGATCAGCCGGATCCCGTCTCGTCGAAGTAAGAGCCGCAAACTTTCATGTCAGCAGGCATTGATGAAGAGAACTTTCGCAGCTATGTTCTTGATCGCACCGCCTCCATAGGCGGGCGCGAGATGTCGAATATTCCCTGAATGCGGCCCTGCCCCCGCCGACTCGATCACCAGGCCGTCGACCTGCTTCCGGTCGCCCAGGGGGCCAATCGACATCGAAACGGGCGCCGATCGAATCCCCCCTTACCTGCCTGTTCAGAGAGGTGAGTATGCCCACAACCGGTACGCCGAGCTTGCGGATGCCCCTGAAATCCGCCGCCCTCGCCCTGTTAGTCACGCTCGCGACAGCACTGATCCCCCAGGCCGCCTCGGCGCAGAACACCAGCGTCCTCGCATCCCACAAGAGCCCGTTCAACTGTGGGAAGACCTTCAACGCCAACAACTGGACGCCCACCCACAACCCATCGGGCTCCATCGACTGGCAGAACTACGGCAGCGACGCCATCAACGGCGAGACCGTGCGGTCGACCGCTGCGGGCACCGCCTACTTCAACGACGCGGGAAGCACGAGCTACGGCAAGTGGGTGGAGGTCCGTCACAGTGACGGCACCAGGACCCGCTACGCCCACCTCGCCACCATGGTGAGGTCGGCCGGCGGCTCGTTGAGCGTCGGCCAGGGCACCGTGATCGGGACTGTCGGCTCGACGGGTGGCAGCGACGCTCCGCACCTGCATTACGAGCAGCGGACCTCCAGCGGCGGCATGGACACCAGCCCCACCGTGGAGGGCGTGACCGTGTCCTTGGGCCAGAAGAAGGCCATCAAGAGCAGCAACGGCTGCAGCGGCAGCAGCAACCCCCACACCCCTGCGGAGGTCTGCGGCAGCGGCTACGCGGTCATCGACTCAGCCGCCCTCACCGGCGGCCGCACCTACCTGCTCTACAACTCGAGCAATGGCTACAACTGCGTCACGACGCTGAAGACGACCAACCTCGGCTCAGCCACGTCGATGTCGGCCTTCCTGGAGCCGCAAGGGGCAGCCAGGACGACCGACTCAGGCAGCTTCGCCTACTACGCGGGACCTGTCAGGCGCTCCGCGCCCGGGAAATGCGTCAAGTGGGGCGGCTCGATCGGCAGCAGCTCGTACACCAGCCCCTTCGAACACTGCGGTTAAGCACTGTCGCCGCGCTCGCCTGCGAACGGAGGTCGACGGAACTCCGTTCGTCAGGCGAGCGCGTGATTTGCCGGTCACATCGGCGCGTGGTGCCCTCGCGAAGGGGAGCACTGAACGACCAAGCCCAGGCGGATGACCTGGGCTTTTCTGTGTGTGGAGCCTTGGGTTCGATCTCGGTCTCCGCTGAATTCCCGGATCGGCCGTTCCCGCTCGCTCACCTGGAACTCCGGCCTTGCCCCCGCCGTTGATCGGCTTGGCGGTCCTTCGCACACGGTAAGGAACTCGAACCCTGATCAAGCTACGATCAGCCTTCCTGGCCGCGTCTCCGCTCATAATCGCCTACCCGCTGGTTAGCCGAACTGGCCGATCCGGTAGTCGCCGGCGGGCTGCTGGGTGATGACGTTCCCTTGCCGTGGTCAGTCGTTACACCCCACTGACGGAACAGCACAGCAGGATGTGACGGCTGGACGATGTGATGCGCGTCTTCCCGTCCATGCCCGCACACCCGCACGAACACCCGGACGCTGTCCAACTGGCTATGACAACACCCCCGGACAACGCACCCTTGACTCGTCTGGCGGGGCGGGGTTCCGCGACCACGGCGGCCCTGTGCCGAACCCCTGCCCATCAGGTGGTGCCTGTTCAGTAGATGCGGTACTTCTTGCCGCAGTTGTCGAACTTCCCGGCCCAGCAGGTGAAGGTGTAGATCTTCTTGATCCCGTGGCCCTTCCAGGCGCCGGACTTCTTGCCGTCCCAGGAGTGGTTGAACTTGTGCCAGCCGCCGTTCTGGTAGTACTCGAACCAGACCCAGCCCTTCTTGCCACCGACCTTGTCGACCCCGTACCACTTCGTGAAGACCGCGCCACCGCTCTTCCACGTCCTGCCGAACGTGTAGGCCTTGTGGTCGCTGGAGAAGAACTTGCCCCAGCTGGTGCCGACCGTCGTCGTGGTGACGGTGACGGTCTGGGTGGCGGTCTGGGTGGCGGCCTGGGCGACGGCCGGGGTCAGGGCGAGCGCGGTGACGGCCATGGAGCCGGCGAGTGCGGCAGCGGCAAGAGGCTTACGCATTGGGTTTCTCCCCGTTCAGAGTGTGCCGGTCGTTCCGGCAGGAGGGACGTTACGGAGGTCCGGCCCAGCACTCTGTGCAGGAGTCCACAGATGGGACGTGATCAGTCCCACACATCCAGCGACAGCTCTCAGAGGATGCCGGGCCGGACCATTTCCCGCGAGTAGGGAGCGACCGGGCGAAACGCCCTGTCACCGTTTGGCCCGTGACCTCGATGGAGCACGTCGAACGGCAACGCAAAGGGACCCGGCGATCGCCTGGATCGACCACAAGCTCGCGCCGCCCGGCCTCGACTGGAACCTGCACGTCCCCACCCCGCACAACCTCACCCCGGGATGATGTGGGTTGAACAGGAAACGATCACCAGGGCAGCGAGCCGTCCTCGTTGAAGAACCCACCGGTCGGCCCGTCCGCGCCGAGCGTGGCCAGGCGCACCACAACCGCGGCGCCCTGCGCGGCCGTAAGGTACCCGCAGTGGTTGTTGATCTCCGTGTCGACGTAGCCGGGGTCGGCGGCGTTGACGAGGACGCCGTCCTTCCGCAGCTCATTGGCGTACTGCACGGTCAGCGAGTTCAGCGCGGTCTTGGACGGCGTATACGCGGCCGACGCCGGCAGCGTCGGGGGCCGTCCGGGATGCCGGCGATGGTCAGCGACGCGGCGGCACTGCTGACGTTGACGATGCGCGGCGCCGGTCCCTGGCGGCGCCACCTGGACAAACCCGGCACTCCGATGTCACAGGCGGCCGGGCTGTCTCGTCTCGAATGTCAGGAACAGACTCTGAAATCAGGATGGGTGATGGTCGTGCGGGTGTTCGTGGCAGGCGGGAACGGGGTCGTGGGGCGGCGACTGGTGCCGCAGTTGGTGGCCCGGGGCCACGAAGTGACGGCTACGACGACGAGCGCGGCCAAGTTGGGCTTGCTGGAGCAGCTGGGCGCCGAGGCGGTCGTCATGGACGGGCTGGATGCGGCGTCCGTCGGCGAGGCGGTGGCCACGGCCCGGCCGGACGTGATCGTGCACCAGATGACCGCCATTTCCGGCAAGCCCGATATCAAGCACTTCGACCGCTGGTTCGCCACCACCAACCGGCTGCGCACCGAGGGGACGGACCACCTGTTGGCCGCCGCCGAAGCGATCGGCGTATCCCATTTCGTCGCGCAGAGCTACGCCGCCTGGAACGGCATCCGCAAGGGCGGATGGGTGAAGACCGAGGAGGACCCGCTGGACCCCACGAGCACGGGCAGGGGGGCGGAGGCGATCCGCCACCTGGAGGACGTGGTCGTCAAGGCTGGTGGCGCGGTCCTGCGATACGGCGCGTTCTACGGGCCGGGCGCCACCGACGATCAGGTCGAGCTCGTACGCAGGCGGCAGTACCCCGTCGTCGGGAACGGCGGCGGCTACTGCTCGTGGGTGCATCTCGACGACGCGGCCGGCGCCACCGTCCTGGCCGTGGAGCGCAAGGCGAAGGGCGTGTTCAACATCGTCGACGACGAGCCGGCCCCGGCCGGCGAGTGGCTGCCCTACCTGGCGGCGTGCGCGGGGGCGAAGCCACCGATGCGGATCCCCACCTGGCTGGCCCGGCCGCTGGCCGGGAGAACGGCGGTGACGATGATGACCGAGGGGCGCGGCTTCTCCAACGCCAAGGCCAAGCGGGAGCTCGGCTGGCAGCTGCGCTACCCCTCCTGGCGGCAGGGCTTCAAGGAGGAGCTGGCGTGAGGTCGGCCGAGGAGTTCGAGGAACTGCGGCCGCTGCTGTTCGCGATCGCCTACCGGATCTTGGGCAGCGTGAGCGAGGCCGAGGACGCGGTCCAGGAGACGTGGCTGCGTTACGAGGCCACCCCGACACAACCCACCTCGGCCAAGGCGTTCCTCTCGGCCGTGGTGACCCGGATCTCGATCGACGTGCTGCGCTCGGCGCGCGCCCGGCGGGAGGAGTATGCCGGGCAGTGGTTCCCCGAGCCGCTACTGGCCGACCCGTATGAGGACCCGGAGCGGTCGGCGGAACTGGCCGACTCGGTGTCGATGGCGGCCCTGTTGCTGCTGGAGCGGCTCAGCCCGCTCGAGCGCGCGGTCTTCGTGCTGCGGGAGGTGTTCGCCTTCGACTTCCCGGAGATCGCGTCGGCGGTGGGGCGTTCGGATGCGGCTTGCCGCCAGCTCGCCGTGCGGGCGCGCCGCCACATGGACGCGGGACGCGCTCGGTTCGAGGCGGATCGCCGGGAGCGAGAGGAACTCGCCGGGCGATTCTTCGACGCCATCCGGGAAGGCGACGTCGCAGGGCTGCAGGAGCTGCTCGCGGCTGACGTTCAGATGGTCGGCGACAGCGGCGGCAAGGCCCCGCTGTGGGGCAAGGGCGTCTTCGGCGCCGGAAACGTGGCCCGGGTGCTGGCCTCGCTCCTCCCGCAGTTCGTCCGGATCGGCGGCGTCGTGGAGCCGCACGAGGTGAACGGCCAGCCGGGCGCGGTCTTCCGCGACCGGGACGGCAAGGTCGTCAACACCTTGGCGCTCGACATCCTCGACGGGCAGATCCAGACGATCCGCGCGGTGATCAACCCCGACAAGCTCGGGCACCTGGGTCCGGTCGCGGACGCCTGGGCGGTCATCCGGGAGGCGAACCAGGCCCGCCGGCCCACGGACTGACCGGAGGAGCCGCACCTGTACACAAGCAGTTCACGGTGGCGCAGGAAACGTCGTCCGCCACCTCCTCGACACGGGCGAGCAGGCACGTGTCCTCACCCGCGGCCCCAGCGACCGGCGTTCACCTCACCCTTCTTCCGGCCTTTGAGCATGTGAGATCATCGCGATCGTGGAGACGATCGGTGTGGTGCGGGAGAAGGTCACCACGGCCGCGAACTGGTATGGCAGGCAGGTAAGCGCTCGTCCCCTTGCCACTCTGACGATCACCGGCGTGATCGCTGCGGCGTGCTTGTTTCTTCTCGGAGTCGCCACCTCTTTGGCGACGGGAGAGCAGCCCGTCCCCTGGTGGCGGTACTTCAGGGACGGCGTGATCCAAGTCCTGGTCTGGGTGGGCGTGGCGCTATTCGTGCGTAGCCGGATCAGGAAGGACACCTGACGGTCGGGTCGGCTCACGCCCGCGCGCCTGTGGGTGAAGACGGGCGCCTTTCCGTTCTCCCCGTTGCTGTTCAGGCGGCGCGGCCGGCCTTGAGCGAGGCCGCGGTGTCGACGACGCGGCGGGCCTGGTAGCGGGCCGCTTCCAGGGACACGTCGTTGGGCGGGCCATCGCCGGCCACGTGGGAGGTGCCATAGGGATTGCCTGACTGGAACTGGATGGGGGCGGTGTAACCGGGGGGCACGATGATGCCGCCCCAGTGGTAGAACGTGTTCCCCAGCGCGAGCAGGGTGGATTCCTGTCCGCCGTGGGCGGTGTTGGAGGCGGTGAAAGCCGAGTACACCTTGTCCGCGAGCTTGCCGTGATACCAGAGGCCGCCGGTGGTTTCGATGAACGCCCTGAGCGGGCTGGCCGGGTTGCCGTAGCGGGTGGGGGTGCCGAACAGCACCGCGTCGGCCCAGGCCAGGTCGTCGAGGGTGGCCTCGGCGACGTCGGCGGTGTCCTGGAGGTGTCGGGCCCAGGCCGGGTTGGCGCTGATCGCCTCCGGCGGGGCCAGTTCGGCCACCTTGCGCAGTCGCACGTGTGCGCCGGCCTTCTCCGCACCTTCGGCGGCGGCCTGCGCCAAGGCATGCACGGTGCCTGTGGCACTGTAGTAAATGATCGCGGCGTTCACGGGTTCCATGATCGATTTCCTTCCCTGGCGTTCGTCTCAGCAGTACGACGACACACCCCTCCGGAATGTGAGGCGGCGCGCCAACCTCACAGTTCGGTGCGCTGTCTCGTCGAACCGGGTAAAGGAAGACGCGACCAAGAAAGTCGGCGACACCGTGACCAACCCATCCGAGCCAGGAGACGGCCGGCTCGATCCGGGCCTGAGCGCGATCATGAGCGAGCGGCGTCAGCTGATCAATCTCGCGTACCGGCTCCTCGGCTCCCTGGCCGATGCCGAAGATGTCGTACAAGAGACCTACGCCCGCTGGTACGCCATGTCCCAACAGCAGCAGGAAGGCGTCGAATCCCCCGGCGGCTGGCTGACGACCGTCGCCAGCCGCATCTGCCTCGACCTGCTCGGCTCCGCACGGGCCCGGCGCGAGCGCTACGTGGGCGAATGGATCCCCGAGCCGCTGCCCGACCGTACGGAATGGAGCAGCGGGCGGCCGGGCGGCGCCACGGTCGACCCTGCGGACCGGGTCACCCTCGACGAGTCGGTCAACATGGCCTTCCTCGTCGTGCTCGATTCGATGACCCCGGCCGAGCGCGTCGCGTTCATCCTGCATGACGTCTTCCGGTATCCCTTCACCGAAGTGGCCGAAATCGTCGGCCGTACGCCGGCGGCATGCCGTCAGCTGGCCTCCTCAGCCCGCCGCCGCATCCACGCCTCGCAGGCTTCCGCGACCCCGGCAGCCCAGCGCGCCGACATCGTCAGAGCCTTCAAGCAGGCGTGGGAAGCCAAGGACATCGCCGCCCTCATCGGCCTCCTCGACCCCGACGCCACGGCGACAGGCGACGGTGGCGGACTCGTCACAGCCGTGCTCCGCCCGGTCGAAGGCGCCGAGCAGGTCGCGCGCTTCTTCGCTGATCGGGCCCGCGGCGTGACGATCTTGGAGTGTACGGTCAACGGTCAGCCTGGTCTGGTGGGTCAGCTGGACGGCGTCACCGTGTCGGTGCTGGCGTTCGACGTCGCAGGCGACCGGATCAAGCACATCTGGGCAGTACTCAACCCCGACAAGCTCCGGCCTTGGACGACGGGCTGACCCGCACCCCCGGCGCGGCCACCGCGTGACTCAGGCCGGACCCGTACAGCCTTTGAGCTACAACTGGCGCAGCACCTGCATGGCGTCCTTCTCGATGCGCGAAAGATCGTGGAGGATGACGCCGGCCTGCTCGAGGTACCCCGCGTCGCCGCTCTCTCCAGCCTTCGCGATCAACGTGGACACGTCCGTCCACAGGACGGCGGCCTCGGCGTACAGCCTGTGACCGGTGCGGAGGTTGCCGTCGTCGATCAGCCGGGTGCACTCGTCGAGGAAATCGCGATAGAGGGCGCGGAACAGGGCGCCGCCGGTGCCGCCCTTCTCCATGAGGAGGGCGGCCTGCGGCAGGTCCTGCTGCGGCTCGCCGGCGCGTAGCAGCCATCCCGGCACCTGTTTGCCGGCTTTCTCGATGCCCCTGTAGCCCAGGTTCGCGATGGGAGCGGCGAGGAAGGCGTCGGCGCAGTCTTTGATGGCGGGGATGATCTGGTCCTGCCAGGAAAGCGGCTGAGCCGGCAGGGTGATGGTGAAGGATCGGTTCCTGGCGGTCATCGGGCCGCGTTCGGCCCGCGCCATGGCGAGGCCGGCCCGGCTGGTGCGCACCGCTCCTCCCTGCTGGTCGGTGTCCACAAGGTAGACGTCGTGCTCGTCGTAGCCGTACATGGCGACGACATGACCGCCGAAGTGCACCTTGGACCGGAAATAGTCCAGGTGGTAGCAGTCGAGCTGGAGGCCGACCGGCCGACCGGCGTCGATGGGGGCGGCCACGTTCTGCCACGCCTTGCGCGGCGAGGTGGTCTCCTCGGTCAGCAATGTCAGCCCCAGCCTGGCGGCCAGGTTCCTGGTGAGGTCGAAAGGCCTGACGCGGCCTCCGAGAAAGGGGAACGCCATGCCCTTGCTGTCCCAGTAGATGAAGGACAGGCCCGAGCCCAGCCCGAACAGCATGGGCTCGGACAGATCAAGTCCCTCGTGCCGCAACAGCACCCCCAGCGCCGTCGTCTCGCAGTGGTGCATGCCGCGGGCCTCGATGTCCTTCACGATGGTCATGCGTCGCTCTCCTCATGCTGACGCGGCGAACGGTCACACCGTCCCCGTCCCTGATGGGACCGCTGGGATCAGCATGAGGCCTCCCACGGTGGGAGAGTCCAGCCGCACGACAGGGCAGCGGCGGCTTGGGGAGCAACCGGTGAAACCGGCCGAGGGTGCCGTGAAACCGGCGCCGCCGAAAGTGAAGCCATGAGTATCACAGAACTCGGACGCCCCGGGGGCGGCCCGCCCCCCGACAGAGGTACCGACCTGGCCGTCCATGCGGAAGGGCTGGTGAAAACGTTCGGCGGGCACCGTGCCGTCGACGGATCGACCTGGACGTACGCCCTGGCGAGATCTTCGGCGTCCTCGGCCCGAACGGGGCCGGCAAGACCGCCACGCTACGGATGCTGGCCCCTGTTGAAGATCGATGCGGGTCGTGCCGAGATCTTCGGGGTCGACGTGGCCCGACAACCCGCACATGATCCGCCAGCTGGTCGGCGTCACCGGACAGTACGCGTCGGTCGACGAGAACCTGACCGCCCGCGAGAACCTCTGGCTCTTCAGTCGCCTGCAGGGCATCGCCGCGCCGCGCGCCCGGCGCATCGCCGCCGAACTGCTGGACCAGTTCGGCCTGGAGGAGGCCGCCGACAGACCGATCGCGCAGTTCTCCGGTGGCATGCGCCGGCGCCTCGACCTGGCGGCCAGCCTGATCACCAGGCCACCGCTGATCTTCCTCGACGAGCCGACCACCGGCCTCGATCCGCGCACGCGCGGGTGTGCGCGCGATCGCCGACCACGCGCACACCCCGCCAGCGAACGCCGTCGAGCAGGACGAGTACGGGGGACACACCCACAGCTTACGGACGAGCCACGGGTGAGGATGGTCCGCAAGTGACCGTGTGGCAGCCGTGGACGCGCGTGGCCATGAGGTCAGTCCGGCCAGGTTGCCTCGGCGCAGAGCACCCGGGCGGCCTCGTGGGGTTCGGCGTCGCGGACCTGGTGTCGCCCGTCCTCCATGCCGAGCATCGTCACGATGCCCGAGGCGAGGACACGGCGCCCGTGGATGTCACGGACGTGCACGATTCTGCCCGTCAAAAGGTTGCCGTCCTCCGGTTTGCCGTCGGCGGCCTCCCTCTCCCAGCGCCACATCCGGTAGGTACTGCCAGGGTTCCTGTCCCGGAGGTCAAGCTCCTCATGGAGCGGGCGCGACGGGGTCAGGAAGGTGGGCGCGTGATCGGGGTTCAACGCGCGGGAGACCGGATCCTCTTGATGCAGGTTGAACATGCGGGCGACCGGATCCGCGCCGAGGAATCCCTGCTGTGTGGCCGCCCAGCGCACACTTCCTTCCGAGGGCCGGAACTTGTCCGGCCGCATGGCCGCCCACTGCCCGGCCGTCGTGGGGACGGGCACCCGGCGGGGCTCCAGCGGTGACGCGGATCCGACCAGTTCCCTCGGCTTCATGTGGACGAGCGGGTCGAAGACATCGCGGATCGGCCAGAACCGGAACAACCACTGGAGGAAGTCCACGGCGTGGACGTGCACGGTCAGGCCGTACTCGAACAAGGGAGGGCCGATCAGGAATTCTCGGCCGCTGTCCTCCATCACGCCCATCTGGATCACTCCGGTCTCGGCCGTGAAGTCCGGCTGCTCGATCAGCCTCCATGAGGACCCCGGGTCCGGCGGTTCTTCGTCCCATGCCTCCAGGCGGAGGGCGGCAGTGTAGTGGAGGACCTCCACCTCGTCGTCGCGGAACTCCGGGCAGTCGGTGCCGCCGTAGATACAGAGTCCTCCGTACTGCACGTAGAGCTCTTCGTCGAGGTGGCGGAGCATGCGGGCCAATGGTGTCCTTCGGGGCGTGGGGTGTCGGGAGGCAGCATCGCCTACGGCACCGACAGAACTCCGTCCGCGCAGGCGGCCCCAACTATCAACGTCTATCGGCCGACCGTAACCACGTTGTCCGGTGAGCCGTGCCGAGACTCCGGGGGACCTGGCTCGTCACCGCGGCGCAGGCATGCCCGTCCGCCATGCCCTACTTGCGGCATGACGTGACACTACATATCGTGTCGATGTATCAGGTCGATATATCGGGCCAACTGGTTTGCCGGCTGACGCGGGAGCTGCGATGAGGCGGATCGACTACGACACGGAGCAGTACCAGGACTACGCGCGCGGCCGTGCGCTCGCCGAGCAGCAGCTGCAGACATGGATCAGTGCCTTCGGAGCGGTGCTGCCCGATCGGCGTCCGCTGACGGGGCTGGACGTCGGCTCAGGGACCGGCAGGTTCACCCCCGCGCTGGCGCGAGCGTTCGGGCCGGTCACCGGCGTCGAGCCGTCGGTCCGCATGCGCGAGATAGCGCAGGCGCAGCCCCCGCATCCCGGTGTGCGATATCTGGCAGGCTCCGCCGAGGACTTGCCAGTGCCGTCCGGCAGCGCCGACTACGCTCTCATGTTCTTGTCCTGGCACCACGTCCAGGACAAGCCGCGGGCGGCCCGGGAGCTGGCCAGGGTGCTCAGACCCGGCGGGCGGCTGCTCCTGCGCGCGAATTTCCGCGACCACCATCCCAGGCCGTGGTGGCTGGAGCACTTCCCCCGCGGCTTCGAGGCGGACGCCTCGCTGTTTCAGCCGCTGCACGAGGTCATCGCGATGTTCACGTCGGACGGCTGGCGCGTTACCAGCTTCAGCACGGTTACCGAGCCATCCTCCGGCACGCGCGGCGACATGCTCGAACGGCTGCGCCTGCGCACCCTTTCGTTCTTCGCCCAACTCAGTCCCGACGAGCTGGAGGCCGGATTCCGCCGCCTGGAGCAGGCTGTTGCCGCAGATCCCGGCGCACCGGCGCCGGTGTTCTCCGAGCCGCTGCTCACGCTCGAACGGCCCTGAGAAAGATCGAAGCCCAGGCGGCCGGCCTGTTTGACAGGTGGGACGGTGAGGCGGTTGACGGTCAGGTCGGGGGTCACAAGCTGCTCGGACAGGTGGGATGGTGCCGGCCCGCATCTCTGACGGAACCCTCATCGCGGAGGTCCCGGTCTTTTTGGCGAAGTCTTGGGGGCCGGTCCGCCAGGGGCCGCCCTAAGCTGGAAAAGATCCGCAGGTCACGCCTCCGAGGAGGAAGCCATGGCGAAGTTCATGGACGTGCATCACGGCATGACGGGCATCACCGGCGAGCAGCTCAAGCAGGCGCACGCCGCCGACCTCGCGATACAGACAGAGGAGGGGGTGACCTTCGAGCACGCGTGGGCGGACCCTGACGAGGGCGTGATCTACTGCCTGTCGGAGGCGCCGGACGCGGATGCCGTCCAGCGCATCCACCAGCGGGCGGGGCACCCGGCCGACGAGATCCACAGGCTGCCGCTGACCGTCTGACCGGCGGTCGTGGACGCGGATCAACGGCCGCGGGACGGGTTCCATGTCAGTGGGGCGTTGGAAAGCTTCGAAGCATCACGTACACCCGCCGCTGAGAATCCCGCCCTCGCTCAGGCCAAGGATGGGCACACCGCCGTGAGTGTTGGCGAAGGCCGAGAGCGTCCCGGACCGTCTTCGGCAGCTCACGTCGGAGACGTCCCCTCCGAGTAGGCGGAGGCTCGTAATGATCTCGGAGAGCTCTTCGTCGAGCACCGTGTTCTCCCTGAGCAGCACGGACGAGCATGCTAGTTAGGCTCTCGCCGACAGGAGTAATGGGCTGTAGCTGTACGTCTCAGCTGTACGAGTCGTGTCGGGGCGGGCAGCAGACGGCCCACCCCTCAGATGGCCAAGGAGTGGGCGTAAATGGTGGTGGAGCCTAGGAGATTCGAACTCCTGACTTCCTGCTTGCAAACAGGAGCCGGGCACGACCTGGAGAGACTTCAGCCCTGCTCGGGCATGTGCTGGAGGACGTCAGAGTGAGCCACAGTGCGGCCTCGTTGCTGCACTTCTCCGCTGTACAGCTACCTCTACGTCGGCCCGGAAGCGATCTCGCCCCCACGTCCGGTCGCCCACCGGCTCCGGACTCTTCGGGCTAATAAGCGTCCGGACGTGCTACCTGGTAGCACCAAATGGCACAGCGCTATAGACTTGAGATGTGAGCACTCCCGAGCCTGACCACTCCCATGAGATCTCTCAACGCGACCTGCGTAATCGGTCAGCGGAGATCATGGATGGCCTGGAACGTGGGGAGAGGTACGCCGTTACCCGCAATGGCCATCACATCGGTGATCTGGTCCCTCTCCGCCGCCGGCGCCGGGCCGTGTCGCGCGCGGAGTTCGCCGCCGTGTCACGTGGCATGCCGCGACTAGACGACCGTGAATATCGCGACGACATGGACCGCCACGTCAATGACGATCTCTACGACCCTTACGATCGCGCATACGGCAGACGCGAATTCGCGGAGGACGAGGAATGAACCATGGCCTTGGGCTGCTCGACACCAACATCCTCATCCTGCGCGCGGGTATTGATCCCGACGAACTCCCTGATGAGATGATGATCAGTGCCATCACCACTGCAGAGCTCTCGGTCGGCGTCTTGGTGGCGACAGGACCCCAGGAACTCGCCCAGCGAATGAAGATCCTACAGACCGCAGAAGCCGAATTCGACCCACTCCCCTTCGACGACACCTCGGCCCGCGAGTACGGGCAGTTGTGGACGGCTGTCATCGCCTCAGGGCGCAAACCACGCCCCCGCACTGCAGATCTGATGATCGCCTGTGTGGCGATCGCGAACCGGCTTCCTCTGTACACCTGCAATCCCAAGGACTTCAAAGGCCTTGATCACCTGCTCACCGTAGTCCCGGTAACCCGTCCGCAGTAGGCCGGTGCATGAAGTGGAAAACGCTCAAGAAGCGGCAGCGAACAACCGTCGCCACATGGAGGGACCGAGCTCTTATCGGCAGCCCTCACCAACAGCTTCGCCGGGCGCGTTAATGATCAAGGAAGCCGTTCGGTCGACGCGCGTGGTCACCCAGATAGTCACACCCCTGCTACACGGCAGGTAGCAGGGGTGTATTGCTGGTGGAGCCTAGGAGATTCGAACTCCTGACTTCCTGCTTGCAAATCGGCCTGATCTCCAGGGGATACGACCCTAACCTGGGGAAAGAGTGGTCCGCGAGTAACCGTGTCTGACCCCTGTTGACCGTCCTTGATGGCACGCTAATGGCACGACCATCACGCTCGCACAGGCCGGTGGGGTCTACGTACAGCCCGTCCCGATCTTCCCCGTCCTCCTCATAGCTGCCGGCCCCCAGGACGGGACCGTCGTGTCAAGGGTCAGCGAAGCTGATCGCGAAGCGATGCCCCAGGCGCCCTTGACTCGGCGGGCACGGCCGGGACACTCGGACAGCGAGGAGGACAGAGATGCGGCACAAAGGAAGCGGGAGAGCCAAGCCGCATTGGCAGCTCGGGGCTCGACCGTTCCGATCAGTTCAACCTGGACCAACGGGCGCGGTTGATCCGCCTGGAACGGCATGGCACGACGGCGAACTGCAACCCCACCCCAAGGCTTCAACCGTCGTAGTCCTCGAACTCCTACTCTCCGATCCAACCGATCTTCTCGGCAAGTTCGCTCCACGTCGGATACTTGGCTCTTGCGAGCTTGCGTTCCAGACGCGGTGGGACGGGACAATCGTCAGGTGTTCGATTTTGGAGTCTCTGGCTACCGGCCAGAGTGGTTAACCGGCCTATCGGTGATCGTGGCCGCTCAAAGGCAGAGGCTGGCCAGGTTGGAAGGCCGGCGACTGACGCGCGTGCTGGTGGTCTGGGATGTGGACGAGGATGCATGGTTCGCTGATGGGTTGGTCCTGTTGGACTTCGACGGTGAGCAGATCGAGATCGTTCACGAGAGGTTCGACGATGTATCGATCACCTGGAACACCGTTGATCCAGCTCAGCCGCTGGACTGGGCAGGACAGGGTTTCCAGCTGAGATGGCGAGACGATGCGTTCCAGGAAGTGGCCGCGCTGGAAGGAGAGGTGCTGTGTTCCATAGAGCTTCTCGAATACGTGGGTGAAGACATGGCTAAAGGCACGGTGGCTCCCAGCTTCGTCTTTCCGAACGGCCGGATCACGATCTACAACGCGCTGGACGAGAACGGCATCGAGTTCGATCCTCCTGACTGCCGATACGCCCGCCACGTTGTAAGCGCAGCGGACAAGCCGGAAGACTGGTGTGGCACGTGGTAAGAATCAAGATTGGGAAGTAAGG
>NZ_JBAHWD010000031.1:0-103978 GCF_037044575.1 Nonomuraea sp. LPB2021202275-12-8
GTGAGTGTCGCTCCCGTCGTTCCCAGTACGGCGCCGATTGCAGCGAGCGATCGGTCGGACGAGTCGGTTTTTGACGGGCTCTTCGCCTGACGCCTCGATCGCGCGTCTTTCCTTTAGTAGAAAGTCGACCGCCTGAGCCTGATGGATTGACCTCGGCCTCTTGATAGGGCGTCCATTCTTTACCTGCTGAGTGCGAACGGCCACGCCCACATCGCCATCACCGCCGACGTCTACGCCCACGTCCGACTCCGCCTCCAGCGCGACGCCATCGAACCATGCCGGGGGCTCTCGGTGACGAGCCGGAGACGTAGCCGTCAGAAAAAGATCACGACCGCTGTAGCCGTCAACAGCCGAGAATCCCTCGCAGGAATTGAACCCATCGGGGGATTCTTTATGTATCAAAGAAGGCTTCCGAGCCTCAACGCATTAGCTAGTCAAGCATCTCAGGCCGAAACCAATCCTGCTTTCTCAGCCATTCGATGTAGCGCCCATGGATGCGCAGAAGACCATTCGGGCCGGCTCGCTCCTCGAAAAACTCATCCAAGAGTCCGAAGAGCCGTGCGCTTCTGGTTCCCGCCGCTGCTTCGCCTGGAGATTCATCTTTGATAGCTCTCGCTATTAGAGCTGGCCACGCGAGATTATTTCCACCGCCAGTGCGGACAATAAGCCATTCCCGGAGACCGCAGAGGACACCCCCTTCGGTGGCCGCGTCGAACCCGAGGACGAAGGCTACGGCGCCCTCATAGGATCCGTCCAGGCCATGGACGTGAGGCCGATGTGCGACCGACTGGAAGAGTGCTCGATGATCCATCTACACACCTCCTCAGAACGGGAACTCGTTCGGATATAGATCCTTCCACAAGGACTCCAGGATCTGAGCCGTGCCCGTCAGGTCGAACAGGTGGCGCGGGGACGCTGGCGCGCCCTCCCAGAGGTACACGATCCGTAATCGTCCGCGTCCACCATCCGCGTCCGTCCGCGCGTCTGCGCGTGTAGTGGACGCGACAGACGCGGACGGACGAACGAACGAACGGACAATCACACTTGGCGATCGTGGGATAGGTACGGCTGGCTTGGGTGAGCAGGGTCTTGCCGATGGCGTTGTCGGACAGATCGGCGACGACGGTGATGGCCAGGAGTAGGCCGAGGTTGTCGGTCAGGATTCCCCGCTTGCGGCCGACGATCTTCTTGCCAGGCCTTGGCTAGGGACGGCCGAGGCCGTTCATCACAGCTCGGCGCCTTCCACGTAGATGGCTGCGATATCGTCGTGCCGCTTCGCACGCGGCCAACGCTCACCCTTAGGGTCCTCTGCTTCGGCCTCCCGCACCTGGTCGAAAAGTCGGCCGGGCGTGGCCGACCCGAGAATGTCGAAAAGGTCGGTCCACAAGCCAAGCCCGAACTCCACGAACCGCGTCGCACCGTCAGACAGCAGCGAGATGCGCCGCACTTCTGCGGATGGCAGTGTTCCGGTCAGCGCCTCGTGGGCGACCTCGGGGACGGTGCCGACGCAAGGGTAGCCGCCGGGCTTGTTCCTCATCCGCCGCTGGTGCTCGACGAACCGGATGCGCGCCGCCTGGTGCTCAGGCATCCCTGTGGGTGAGGCTGCCATGGCCTTCCTCAGGTCGGCGCCCACCTGGTCGATGCGCTTGTCTGAGACAGCGACGATCTCGCCGTTGACGTCGGCGACGAAGGTGGAGTCGCCGAGCACCAGGTATTCCACCGTGTCGGCCATGTGCCGCACCATGACCACCGTGCTGGACGGCGTACCGGGATGGTCAAGGTCGCAGGAGTAGTCGCGGTGCTCGTCGGTGACCGTGGCGATGGCCCGTTGCAGTGCGCTCTTCAGCCCGATCATCGGGTTGCGCATGTGGGCCATGGCGGCGTCAGCCAGCTGGGCGACATACCAAGGTGTGCCGTGGCGGCAGCCGGTGGGAAGTTCCGATGGTCCGCCGGCGCCGTCGAGCAGGATGGCCTGCGTCAGAGTGCCGCCAGCGGCGGCCACATAGTCCTCGTTCGGCTTGTCGGCGCGGGCAGGCCTGCTGTGGAGGTACAACCGCGCTCCTTCGTCGAGGGACCGAGTCGCTTCAGTTCTCCTGCCATGCGCGGGACACGTCAACTCCTGCTTGCTCAATCACGCGACCGGCGACCCCGCGTAGCTGCTCCGCTTCCTCTCGACGTCAGGCATCACATCCCTGGGCCTAGCCGAAGGCCTCATGCGGCAGGCCGGTCAACCGGCTCGCTGGGGCATACATAACGCCCACGGTGAGCTACGGGCAGCCAGTGAACCCCAACGCGAGTGGTAGTTCAGCGTGGAGACTTCGTCAGCGGGCCTACACAGACTTGATGTCGGTCGCCAGCCGGGCCCAGCACGATGGGTAGCCACGCGGCGGCATGCGCGTCACCGGCTGCGATCCGCTCCCGCAACTCACCCTGCTCGCGCAGTCCGTCAGCAGATGCTCCAAACACTCGGCGGCTTAGGTGTCACTGGCCTCGGCCCGCGCTGCTCAACCGAGCGTGAGCGGTCGCGAATCGCTCGTCCCCCTGCACTTGACGCCCGGCCGCGGGATCACTGCTTCGATACGAGGCCGACGTCGAAGCGCACCTCGGCTTCGTCGCTGACTTTGAGTGCGCCGAACAACGCCGAATAGGGCCGAATCCCCCATCGCGTCTGCACGATGGTCGCAGAGCCGTGTACGCGGCCCTCGGCCAGCGAGGCCTGTACCGCGACGGGTCGTGTGACGCCGACAATGGTGAGATCGCCCTCCACCTGGAACGACTCGGCGGTCCCACCGGCCGTCGTCGATCGGAAGGTGATCGTTGGGTGGCGAGCGGTGTGGAGGATCTTCTCCCGAAGGATCTTCTCGATCTCCCCACGATCGGAATCCGTGAGCGGCTTGACGCCACCGGTTCCTTTTAGGACGTGGAGCGACTCGGCGTCGATCTCCAGGATCACCGAGGAGTTCGCCGGGTCGGCGGTGTCGACCGTGGCGTCGCCGCGCCAACGGGTGACCTCGATGATGAGATCATGGCCGGCCTTCGCGCCCAACCCGGTACGCCTGGTATGGACGAGGAGCCGACCGGACTCGGGTCCCAACGTGTAGCTACCAGCGGTGATGTCCACGTTGCCAGGCTAGCTCGCACCACACGCACTGCCCGAAGGCAGACACGGCTGCCGCGTCCACCTGCCGGAGCCACGGGAGCCGTGGCCCACGGCACAGGGGCCGGGAATCCGCTTGGCCACGTACTTCCTTCTCACCGGACGCAGCCTGCACGGGTTCGCATACGGGCGAGCGGTCCCTGAAGGGGACGGCTGAGCATACGAGGCTGTCACCGCATCGCCACAGCCCAACAGCCAACGATGACTACCTTACGCACAAGATCGCAACGCTCAGTAGTTATCATTGGAGGCTTTCATGCCGTTCCCCCAGCAGCGCACTCTCCTGTCCGTCGCGGCCGGCGCGACGCTCCTCCTCGCCGCCTCCCCGCCCGCCGCCTGGGCGCCGCGCCAGCCGACATCGTCATGCTGTGGAACGCCGTGGACGCCCTGCCCGCCGCGGGCGAGACCCGCGACGGCTACCTACGCTCGGCCTTCCGCCACTGGGTCGACGCCGACCGCGACCGCTGCAACACCCGCCAGGAGGTCCTCATCGCCGAGGCCGTCGAACCACCCCAGGTCGGCGCCGACTGCGCCATCACCGGCGCCTGAGTGCCGATATCGATCCCAGCGCCTCCCAGCTGCTGTGGATCACCGACATCTACGGCTTCCTCATCGCCGGCGCGCTGATCCCCATGGGCGCCCTGGGCTCGCGTCGGCCGGCGGCGGGTCCTGCTGATCGGCGCGGCCACGTTCGGAGCCGCCTCCGTGCTGGCCGCCTACGCCCCCACCGCCGAGACACTGATCGCCGCCCGCGCGCTGCTCGGCCTCGCCGGGGCGGCGCTGGGCCCCTCCACCCTCTCGCTGATCAGCGTCATGTTCCACGACCCGCGGCAAAGCACGACCGCCATCACCATCTGGATGGCCAGCTTCATGGCCGGCGGAGCCGTGGGCCCGCTGGTGGGCGGCGTGATGTTGGAGTACTTCTGGTGGGGATCGGTGTTCCTGGCGGCGGTGCCGGTCATGGTGCTGCTGGTGGCCCTCGGGCCGATCCTGCTGCCTGAGTACCGCGATCCGCAGCCCGCCCGGCTGGACCTGCCGAGCACGGCGATGTCGCTGATGGCGGCGCTGGCGGTGGTGTACGGCATCAAGGAGATGGCCAAGGACGGCTTCACGTGGGTCCCCGCGGCCGCCATCGTCCTTGGACTGGTTGTCGGCGTGCTGTTCGTCCGCCGGCAGCGGCGGCTCACCCAACCGCTGCTGGACCTGTCACTGTTCTCCAACCGGAGCACCGAGACGACCACGTGAGAGGACAATGGGTATGAAGAAAAGCGACGACGCGGAGCTGCACGCCATCGAGGGGCTGGTGGAGGCGTTGGAGCCTCTCGATGACGACACCCACGCGCGGGTGGTCCAGCAACTCATCTCGCGCCACAACGTCACACATCCGTCCAGGCCCATCACCTAGTACTCCAGTGACACTTTGCGATCTTGGGTCTGGAGGTGGCATGAAGACGGCCACCACGTGATCATTCGGAGTTTGTGAAGACATCTGAAGATCGCGTGATGGCCGTGGCCGACACTGTAGACCCCGACGGCTGGATGGTCACCTTCAACGACCTGATGAGCCGGATCGCGGGCAGGTTCGGCCGCATCGAGCCACGCCGCGCCGCCACCGCTTACGTGCGCGGGCTGTTGTCCGGCCTTGACCGCAAGAACTGCTGGAACCTGGCCGAGCACGCCGGGCTGACCGGCCCGCAGACGATGCAACGCCTGCTGCGCACCGCGCGCTGGGACGTCGACGCCGTCCGCGATGACCTGCGCGACTACGTCATCGAGCAGCTCGGCGAGGGCGGAGTACTGATCGTGGATGAGACCGGCTTCCTCAAGAAGGGCGCCCGTTCGGCGGGGGTACAGCGGCAATACACCGGTACGGCGGGCAGGATCGAGAACAGCCAGGTCGGCGTGTTCCTCGCCTACGCCACCCCTCGCGGGCGCACGCTGCTGGACCGGCGGCTCTACCTGCCCCAGCACTCCTGGCTGGCCGACCCCGGCCGATGCGCCGAGGCCGGAGTGCCCGAGCAGGCCACCTTCGCCACCAAGCCCGCCCTGGCCGCCGAAATGATCGCCGCCGCGCTGGATGCCGGACTGGCCGCACGCTGGGTCAGCGGTGACGAGGTCTACGGCCAAGACCCGCGCCTGCGGGCCCTGCTGGAGCGGCGCCACGTCGGCTACGTGCTGGCGATCGCGGGCAACCGGCGGGTGAACCTGGATGGGGCCGACCGCAGCGCGGCCGACATCGCCGCCGACGTGGCCGATCGGCACTGGCACCGCTACCGCGCCGGACAAGGCGCCAAAGGCCCGCGCTGGTATGCCTGGGCATGGGCGTGCATCGAAGCCGAACCGCAGGGATACCGGTGGCTACTGATCCGCCGCAACCTGACCACCGGTGAGCTCGCCTTCTACCGCTGTGGCGCGCCCACACCGATGCCGCTGATGGCCCTGGTGAAGATCGCGGGTGTCCGGTGGGCGGTGGAGGAGTCCTTCCAAGCCGCCAAAGGCCAGGTCGGGCTGGACCACTACCAGGTACGCGGCTGGACGGCCTGGCATCGGCACATCACGCTGGCGATGCTCGCCCTGGCCTTCCTGTCCGCCATCGCCGCCGCCCAGCCGGCCAACACCGACACCGACCGCATTCCGCTGACACTGCCCGAAATCCGCCGGCTGCTGAGCGAACTCGCGCTGACCCGGAGCCGTCCCATCGCGCACGTTCTGCGCTGGTCGAACTGGCGCCGCCGACACCAGGCCACAGCCCGGCGCTGCCACTACCAGCGCAGATCGGAACCATGATCGCGAAGTGTCACTGGAGTACTAGAGCGTGAGAGCCCCGGTCCCGCTCCCCTGCGGGCAGAGGCTTGCCTTCGCGTTTGGGCCCCAGTCCCCCGGACTGGGGCGAGACCAGATTAGGACGCTTCGTCCGGTTTGTATAGATTCCGGGTGCGGCAATATGGCACGGCCCCAACGGCATCGAAGTCGAGCCGATCATCCTCGACGACCGGCCACGCCTCCGCGTCACCCAGACCGTTCACGGGCGCCGCCACCTCCTCGACTACCGCGCCACCGTCTGCCAGGTGGCCCGCCACGTCGATCTCGCCGACCTGGTCGAGATCATCCCGCTCCGCCGCCGCGTTGCCTAGTGCCATCCACCGCCACGTCAGGAGCGGGCCGCCTCCCGCAACGCCTTCTCGGCCGCGATCGGATCGCCGGCCTCCACCCACCACGGGATGATCCCTCATCGCACTCAGGCAGCGCATGCGTTCGTCTCGGGCGTCCTGCCACTCCTGCACGGTCGCTTCTCCGGCCGCTACCGCCACGGATGACGGCAGGCGGTCAGCCACCTGCTGCACTTTGGCATCGGCATGGTCGTGGGCACGCCCCCGCCTCTGTTGTCGCATGTGGACAGCGCTGCATGACAACTCGATCACAGGTTCCGTCGTCTCACTTCTGTCACGTTCCATCCCCCGAACTCACAGGAGCCGCTGTGCTCGCACGTCTCGTTCCCGCCGCCGTCGCCGGGACGGCCCTGCTCGCCACCCTCGCCGCTGCGCCGGCTCAGGCCGCCGCCCCGGCGGTGCAGATCGTGAAGGTCTAGTACGACAGCCCGGCGCCGACCGCCGCTCCAACACCTCCCTCGACGCGGAGTACGTGGTGCTGAAGAACACCACCCGCAAGAGCTTCCAGTCGGGACTGGGTCCTCAGGGACAAGACGGGCTACAAGTACCGCTTCCTTGGCTTCCTGCTGAAGCCCGGCAAGACCGTGACCGTACGCTCCGGCTCGGGGAATGACGGGACGTCCAGCGGGTACTGGAACCGCAGCCAGTACCTGTGGAACAACGAGGGCGACACCGCCGGCACCTATCGGGCGTCGGACCTGAACAAGATCAAAAAGGCCGCCTTCCCGTTTGGGAGGCGGCCTTCGAGCTGGTGGGCGATACTGGGATCGAACCAGTGACCTCTTCGGTGTGAACGAAGCGCTCTCCCCCTGAGCTAATCGCCCAGCCCTGCCAGCTCCTCGCGGTGCCGACGGAGAAAACCATACCGCATCGCGGGACCCGGTGGCGAAACGGCGAGGGCGGTCGGGGTGGATGATTCGGGTTAAAGGCGGCGGTTGCCCACCGGTGTAGCGGCCGGGTGGCATACCATCGTCCTGTCCCGGGTAGACGCCGATCGTGATCCATGTTGAGAACGTTCTTGGAGCCTCGCGGGACCAGGCTCCGCAACACGCAAAACCCTTGCAAATACGACCCGATTGATGCCGTTTAGCCAGGTAGATGCCTAAATGTCCAGCTGTGAGTTGCGTTACAGAAGGGCCTCGGAGCGGAATCTTTCCTACAGGTTTCTTCGTTCCGCGTCATAGCTCATGGACCGAAGTCCGCAAGAGCAGTGAAAGCCCCGTAGAGGGGACCTACGACGAAAAGGTTTGGCTGACGATGAACAGCACCACCGTCTCCGCCGAGCTTGGCCTTCGGCTTGTGGTCCCCGACCGTACTACCGTCCCCCTGCTCGCCGGACTGAGCTACACAGCCGACGATCCGTACGCCATCCGCATGGCTTTCCACGTAGGGAACGACGAACCGGTCGAGTGGATCTTCGCCCGCGAACTGCTGACTGTGGGCATCGTGAGGCGCGTCGGCGACGGCGACGTACAGGTGTGGCCCGCGCGCGCCGACGGCGAGCGCACGCTGCACATCAGTTTGACCTCCCCGTTCGGGCAGGCGTTGTTCGAGGTGCCGCTGGCTCCGCTGACGGAGTTCCTGCACAGGACGTACGAGAAGGTGCCCGCGGGCCGGGAGGCCGACTACATGGATCTGGACGCGGAGTTGACCAACATGCTCTGGCCCTCCTAGAGCGTCCTCCTTCAGCCGGGCAGCCCGTCCAGGGTCTCGCGCATCCTGGTGATCTCGATGCTCTGGCCGGCGGCCACATCCCTGGCCATCAGGCGCATCCGCTGGTCCCGGCCGCCCGCGATCTGTTCCCCCGCCATCTTCACCGCGCCCTCGTGGTGCCTGATCATGAGCTCCAGGAACATCCGGTCGAAGGCCGCGCCCCTGGCCGCGCGCAGGGCCGTCAGCTGTGCCTCCGTCGCCATGCCGTAGCCGTCCTCGCCGTGCGCGTGGGTGCCGGGGACGGGGCGGCCGACGGTCGTCAGCCAGTCCGACATGACCTTGATCTCGGGCTGCTGGGTGAGTGCGATCTGGTCGGCGATGGTGCGGATCGACCGGGTGGTGGTGCGGTTCGGCGCCAGGCCGGTCATCTCCAGGGCCTGCCGGTGGTGCGGGATCATGCCTTCGGCGAAGCGCACGTCGGCCGCCGCCGGGGTCGCCGGGAGTCGTCCCACCCGCTCGCCGGGTGTCGCCGTCCGGCCCGTCTCCCCCGGTCCCTTCGGGACGATCACGGGCGCGTCGGTGCCCACCGCTGACGGCCGCTCCGGCTCCTGCCCGCATCCCGATAGCGCAGATATCAGCAGAACTGTGACAAATAGCGCGCGCACTCGGGACGTCTCTGGCATACCTTCCATACTGAGCTATGCGACGAGGGGGACAGGCGTGATCTTCGGCAGGCTACGTGGGGCAGCTCTGTGTGCGGCCTTTCTGCTGGTGGCCGCGTGTGCGGCGAGCCCGGCCCAACCGACGGCCGCGCCACCGACGCAAGGATCGGACACGCCGTCGAGCAGCCTTCCGCCCGGCGAGGTCATGACCAGTGACAACGTCAAACACGTCGTCAACGTCCCCCCTTCGGCGCCGCTCGACGGCGAGTCCGACTGGAACACCGACCTGGCCTTCCAGGGCGACTACGCGTTCGTGGGCAACTTCGGCGGGTTCTCGATCTTCGACATCAGCGACCCGGCCGCGCCCAGGACGGTGAGCAAGGTGGCCTGCCCGGCCCAGCAGAACGACGTCTCCGTGCACGGGAACCTGCTGATCCTGTCGGTCGACGAGCCGCGCAGCGGCGAGGGCTGCGACTCGACCGAGGACGAGCGCACCTGGGAGGGCCTGCGCATCTTCGACATCAGCGACAAGAAGAGCCCCCAGTACGTCTCCTCCGTGGCCACCGAGTGCGGCTCGCACACGCACACGATGGTGCCCAAGGACGACAAGCTCTACGTGTACGTCTCCTCCCCCGGCCCCGAGCCGGACTCCACGACGTGCCCGCCGCCGCACAAGCTGCTCCAGATCGTGGAAGTCCCGGTGGACGACCCGAAGTCCGCCAGGGTCGTGGCCTCGCCTGACATCCCCATCGAGGGCCAGGAGGGCGGCTCCGGCTGCCACGACATCACCGCCTACCCGGAGAAGAACCTGGCCGCCGGCGCCTGCTTCGGCGACGGCGTGCTGCTGGACATCGCCGACCCGGTGAAGCCCAAGCTGCTGCAGCAGATCAGCGACAAGGAGAACTTCCAGATCTGGCACTCCGCGACGTTCAACAACGACGCGACGAAGGTCCTGTTCGGCGACGAACTGGGCGGCGGCTCCTCGCCGACGTGCGATGGCAAGACGCCGGTCACCAAGGGCGCGAACGCCGTCTACGACCTGACCGACGGCCAGCTGCACAAGCGCGGCTACTTCAAGATCCCGCGCGAGCAGCAGCCGGACGAGAACTGCGTGGCCCACAACGGGTCCCTGCTGCCGGTGCCGGGCAAGGACATCATGGTCCAGGCCTGGTATCAGGGCGGCGTGTCGTTCATCGACTTCACCGACTCCGCCAACCCGAAGGAGATCGGCTTCTTCGAGCGCGGCCCGTTCGAGGGTGAAGAGGGCGGCATCGCCGGCTCCTGGTCGGCCTACTACTACAACGGGTACGTGTATTCGTCCGACATCCGCCTGGGCCTGGACGTCATCGAGATCAACGACCCCCTGACCGACCCGGCCAAGCAGGTCAAGATGGACGACTTCAACGTCCAGACGCAGAAGACCTACTGAGAGCCGGCTACTGGGGCGCCCTTATGGTGCCGGTGCGCCAGCCGCTGTAGGTGGTGGTCCAGGAGGACGTGAGCACGGCCTCCTGGATCGGCGCTCTCCACACCAGCTTGAACGCGCGCGGACGGTCCTGCCCGTCCAGCGTGAGCTGCCAGCTCAGAGTGCTCTGCGCCAGCTCCTCCCTGCTCCAGCCGCCGGCGATCTCGGTCAGGATGTCCTGCAGGCTCTGGGGCACGCCGGTGGCGACGAGGGAGCCAGCGTAGACGCGGCCGTTCGCGCTCAGCTTGGGGGTGAGCGCGACCACGTCGGCGAGGACGCCGACGGAGGACGCCGACGCGACGAAGCGGGCGTGCAGCTCGATCCCGTCCTCGCCCGCGCCCTTGGCCTTGCGCCCGTTGAGGTAGACGCCCTCACGATCGCCCTCGCCGATGACCACGACCTCGTCGTCCCCGCTTGACGTGGTGATGGTCATGGCGAAGTTCACGCTGTTGGCACCGTCCTGGGAGACGGGATCGTAGACGAGCCGGCCCTTGGCGGTGGCGTAGAAGTCGCTCTGGGACAGGCCGCCGTCATGGACGAAGTCGGCCATGGGGGTGACGGCGAGGGCGGCCTGCAGCGCCGCCGCGAGGGGTTGCGGCTGGGCGGGCGGCGGCGTCCCGGCCACGGGCGTCTCGCTGGTGTTCCCAGTCGGTGTCCCGGTGGGCGACAGCGTGCTCGTCGCCGATCGTGAGGCGGTGACCGTCACCGGCCCTCCTGACGCCTGCCGCCACACGATGGCGGCGGTGGCGGCCAGCGCCGCGCTCAGGACTCCCGCCCCGACCAGCAGGTTGCGGCGTGAGACGGAGGCGGGCGCGGCGGCGATGGCGCCCTGCCGCAGCGCCTCGGCCTCCCCTGCCGGCCGGCTCTCGCCCAGCAGGTCGAACAGCACGTCCCTGGCCGCGGGACGGCGCGCCGGATCCTTGTCCAGGCAGCGCAGCACGATGGAGCGCAGCGGCTCGGCCAGGCCGGAAAGGTCGGGCTCGCTGGATAAGATCCGATGGATGGCGGCCGGGATGCTGTCGCCGCCGAACGGCGTGTGGCCCGTCGCCGCGAACACCATCGTGCACCCCCAGGCGAACACGTCTGCGGCGGAGCCGACCGGGCGGTCGCCGAACTGCTCGGGCGCCATGTAACGCGGCGTGCCGACGATCCCGCTGCCGGCGGTGGTGGAGTCGGCGAGCCTGGCGATGCCGAAGTCGATGACGCGCGGCCCGTCGGCGGCCATCAGCACGTTCGCGGGTTTGAAGTCGCGGTGCACCACGCCGGCCCGGTGGATGGCGGTGAGCGCGGTCGCGGTGGCGATGGCCACCCGCGTCAGGGCGGCTCCGCGCAGGGGCGAGACCTGGTGCAGGGTGGGGCCGTCGATGAACTCGCTGACGACATACGGCGGCCGGTGGTCGAGGTCTGCGGCGATGACACGGGCCGTGCAGAACTCGGCGACCTGCCGGGCGGCGGCGAGCTCGCGCTCGAACGACCGGTCGAGGCCGCCGGTCAGCACCTTGATGGCCACGCGCTCGTCGCCGGGCGTCGTGCCCAGGTAGACGATGCCCTGGCCGCCCTCGCCGAGGCGGCCCAGGATGCGATGGTCGCCGAGCCGCTCGGGATCCCCCGGGCGCAGCGGGCCTGCCGGCAACGGGGTCAGGGGTTGAGGTCGGCGGCGGAGCGCTCGGCGAAGACGCGCATGGCCTTGAGGGTGATCGGGCCCGGCGCGACCGGCAGCTCGGTCTCGTCGACGAGCGCGATCGGCTGGATGTCGCGGGTGGTGGAGGTGAGGAACGCCTCCTCGGCGCCGTAGAGCGCCTGCAGCGGCACGTCCGTCTCGTCGGCCCCGAACCACTCGGCGACCAGCGCCCGGGTGACGCCCGCCAGGCAGCCGGAGGCGAGGGTAGGGGTGAGCAGCCGACCGTCGCGGACGATGAAGATGTTGGAGCCGGTGCCTTCGCACAGGTCGCCGGCGAGGTTGCCGAAGATGGCCTCGCCGCCGCCGCGCGCCTTGGCGTAGGCGAGGGCCTTGGCGTTGTCGCCGTAGGAGGTGCTCTTGACGCCGGACAGGGCGCCTCGCTCGTTGCGGGGCCAGGGGACGACCGTGACGTTCGCGGCTGCGGGGAACGGCTTCTGCTCGTCGACGATCACGACCGAGGTGGTGCCCTGGTCGCCGCGGTCGGAGCCGAGCGGGCCCGGGCCGCTGGTGTAGGTGATGCGGATGCGGCCGAGCGGCCAGTCGGGCGCGGCGGCCAGGCACTGGCCGATGCCGTCGGCGATCGCGTCGACGTCGGGCTCGGGCAGGTCCATGCGCTGGGCGGAGAGCTTGAGCCGGTCGAGATGCCTGGTGAGGGCGAACGACCTGCCGTGCACGATCTTCACCGTCTCGAAGACGCCGTCGCCGACCATCAGCCCGTGGTCGAACACCGAGACGGTGGCCCGTGCGGGGTCGAGCAGCTCCCCGTTTACCCAGACAGGGATGTTCATCAATTTCCTCCTGAGGATGCCAGTGCTATGAGCCTGGACGCTTTGAGCTCGGTTTCGAGCCACTCCCGCCTGGGGTCGCTGCCCCAGGTGATGCCTGCTCCGGTGCCGAAGCGGATCTCGCCGCCGCTGATCCAGAACGTCCGGATGCCCACGGCCAGCGCGCCCGTGCCACGGTCGGCGTCGACCCAGCCCACTGCCCCACAGTAGGGGCCGCGCGGCTCGGGTTCGAGCTCATCGATGATGCGCAGCGCCGACGACTTGGGGGCGCCGGTCACCGAGCCCGGCGGGAACGTGGCGGCGAACAGCTCCGGCCATCCGGCCCCCGGCTCGAGCCTGGCCCGGACGGTGGACACGAGATGGACCAGGCCGGGGTGCTCCTCGACGGCGCAGAGCTCGGGAACCTCGACGGAGCCGACGGCCGCGACCCTGCCGAGATCGTTGCGCACCAGATCGACGATCATGACGTTTTCAGCGTAGTCCTTCTCCAGCAGGTCGCCGGCCGTGACGCCGGTGCCCTTGATCGGCCTGGACTCGACCAGGTCGCCGTCGCGCGACAGGTAGAGCTCCGGCGAGGCCGACACCACGGAGAGCCCGGGCACCTGGATGACGGCGGAGTAGGGGGCCGGATTGCCGGTCGCGAGCCGCGCGGCCAGCGCCAGCGGATCGGCGTCGCGGGCGACGGGCGCGGTCAGCACCCGGCACAGGTTGGCCTGGTAGACCTCTCCGCGCTCGATCTCGTCGCGGATGGCCTGGACGCCGCGCTCGTAGGCCGCCTGGTCGAGGGAGCTGCGCCACTCGCCGGGGCGCGGGCCGTGCCAGGCGCCTCGCGGCCGGGGCAGCGGGGCACGACGAACCTGGTCGAAGCGGGCGCACGTCACCTTGCCCTCGAAGTCGACCACGACAGCCCACCAGCCCTCGCCGTCGAGCGCGGCGAGGTCGCTCGTCACGTCCCGCAGGCCGGTGGCGAGCCGGTGACTCAGGTGCGCGTAGCCGTCGTACACACCTGCCATTCTCCCAGCATTCCGGTGAGCTCCAGCGCGGCCGGCAGCGGCAGGTCCGGAAGGGCCGCGTACACCCTGCGTACGGGCATCTGGCCGCGCAGCGGCCGGAGCACCAGGTCGGCCGGCACGGCGCGGGCCGCCAGCCCGGGCACGAGCGTGACGCCGAGCCCGGCGGCGACGCAGCCGAACTTGCCCGACCACTCGGCCACCCGCAGCCCGCTGCGGGGCGTGAACCCGGCGGCGGCGCAGGCGGTCTGGAGCAGGGTCGGCTGGCCGCGCGGCGCCGCCTCGATCCACCGCTCACCGGCGAGGTCGCGCAGGTCCACGGCGTCGTCGGCGGCCAGCCGGTGCCCGCGCGGCAGCGCGACCAGCAGGTTGTCCTCGCCCAGCGGCACGATCCGCCCTCCGGCGGCGGGCAGCCCGGCCGGGTAGTCGCTGATCACCGCGAGGTCCAGCGCCCCGGCCTGCAGCCGGTCGGTCAGCCGTGGGCTGAGCCCTTCGACGAGCCGCAGCTCGACGCGCGGATGCCGCTCGGCGAACCGTTTCAGGGCGGCCGGCACCAGGTCCACGTTGGCGGTGGCGAACGCGCCGACGCGCAGCGTCCCGCCGCTGCCGGCGTGGATGGCGGCCAGCTCCTCGCCCGCGCGGTCGAGCCGGTCGAGCACCTCGGCCGCGTGCCTCCGCAGCGCGACTCCGGCGGGCGTGAGACGTACACCTCTGGCCAGCCGCTCGAAGAGCGGCCCGCCCGCGGCGCGTTCGAGCGCGGCGACGCGGCGGGAGACCGCCGACTGGGTATAGCCGAGCAGCTCGGCTGCGGCCGTGAAGGATCCGCTCCTGGCGACCTCGTCGAAGAGGCGCAGGGCGCTGGCATCGAAGGCATTCACATCAGGCATGGCTGACATGCAGGATAGTCGCTGGTGGAATACCACGCATTCCGCTTCACTGTGGGACGTGATTGCATTTCTCGGACAGGGACGCATGGGCGTCCCCATGGCCCGGCGGCTCAGCGAGGCCGGGCACAAGACGACGACGTGGCGGCGCGGCACCGGGGTCACCCCCGCGGCGGCGGTGGACGGGGCCGACCTGGTCATCACGATGCTGCGGGACCCGGCGGCGGTGCGCGAGGTGCTGGCGTCGGCGCTGCCGGGGCTGCGGCCCGGCGTGACGGTGGTGGAGATGTCCACGATCGGCCCCGAGGCCGTGCACGAGCTGCGCGAGCTGCTGCCCCCGGAGGTGAATCTGGTGGACGCGCCCGTGCTGGGCAGCGTCGCCCCTGCGGCGGACGGCACCCTGACGGTGCTCGCGGGCGGTGACGTGTCGGGCTGCCGCGAGGTGCTCGAGGTGTTCGGGACGGTGCGCGAGCTCGGCCCGCTGGGCGCGGGCGCGGCGATGAAGATCGCCGTCATGAGCGCGCTCGTGCCCGCCCAGGTGCTGCTCGCGGAGACCTTCGCGTACGGCCAGGCGCACGGGATCGATCGAGACGCGCTGGCCGACGTGCTGTCGGGCACCCCGCTCGGGGCGTTGGCGGAGCGCCTGCGGGCGCCCGCGCCGGAGACCCGTTACGCGCTCGGCCTGGCGGCCAAGGACCTCGGCCTGGCCGCCTGGCCGGGCGCCTCGCTGGCGGGCGCCGCTAGCGAGCGCCTGCGGGAGGCCGAGGCGGCGGGCCTGGGCGAGCGCGACGTGACGGCCATCGCCGAGCACGTGAGCCCCGCGCCGCCGAAGAGCCGGGCGGTCCCGCTCAACCCGCCGACGGTCCCGGCCACCAACGGCTTCTACTCGCACGCGGTGCGGGTCGGCGACATGCTCTACGTGTCCGGCCAGGCGGCCTTCGACGAGCAGGGCGAGCTGGTCGGTGAGGGCTCCATGACGGCCCAGGCCGAGCATGTCTTCGGGTGCCTGTCGCGCATCCTGGCCGACCAGGGCGCCACGTTCGACGACATCGCCTTCCTGCGCACGTACCTCGTCGACATGGACCAGCGCATGGAGTACGGGCAGGTCCGCAGGAAGTACATCACCGGCACGCCGCCCGCGAGCACGACGGTGGAGGTGTCGCGGCTGTTCATGCCCGGTCTGCTGCTGGAGATGGACGCGATCGTCGCGCTGCCGGCCGCCCGCTAGGCGAGCGGGCCCGTCACCGACTCGACCGCCTCCACCACCGCGCCGTCGGCGACCAGGCGGACCGCGGAGTCGATCTCCGGTGCGAGGAAGCGATCGGGCCCGGGCCCGGGGACCGTCTCGCGCAGCGCGTCGACCACGGCCGCCGTCGCGGGGGCGGGCGTGAGGGGGCGGCGCAGGTCGAGGGCGCGGGCGGCGGTGAGCACCTCGATCGCCAGCACCCGGGTGAGCCCGTCGACCGACCGGCGCAGCTTGCGGGCGGCCGACCAGCCCATCGAGACGTGGTCCTCCTGCATGGCCGAGCTGGGGATGGAGTCGACGCTGGCGGGGACGGCCAGGCGCTTCAGCTCCGACACGATGGCCGCCTGCGTGTACTGGGCGATCATGTGGCCGGAGTCGACGCCGGGGTCGTCGGCCAGGAAGGCGGGCAGGCCGTGGTTGCGGGCCACGTCGAGGAAGCGGTCGGTGCGGCGCTCGGACATCGAGGCCAGGTCGGCGGCGACGATGGCCAGGAAGTCGAGGACGTAGCCGATGGGGGCGCCGTGGAAGTTGCCGTTGGACTCCACGCGGCCGTCGGCGAGCACGGCCGGGTTGTCGACGGCGCTGGCGAGCTCCCAGGTGGCGACCGTCGTCGCGTGCGCGATCGTGTCGCGGGCCGCCCCGGCGACCTGGGGGGCGCAGCGCAGGGAGTAGGCGTCCTGGACGCGCGTGCAGTTCTCCGGGTCGCGGTGGCTGGCCATGATGCCGGAGCCGGCCAGGATCCGCGTCATGTTCGCGGCCGCGGCCGCCTGGCCGGGGTGCGGGCGCAGCGCCTGGAGCTCGGGGGCGAAGACCCGGTCGGTGCCGAGCAGGGCCTCAACGCTCATCGCGGCGCTGACGTCGGCGGTCCTGACGAGCTTGTTCAGGTCGTCGATGGCCATGACGAGCATGCCGAGCATGCCGTCGGTGCCGTTGATGAGCGCCAGGCCCTCCTTGGCGGCCAGCTCGACCGGGTCGATCCCGGCCTGCTTCAACGCCTCGGCGGCTTCCGTGACGTTTCCCGTGCTGTCCCGTACGACGCCCTCGCCCATGAGGGTGAGGGCGACGTGCGACAGCGGGGCCAGGTCACCCGAGCAGCCCAGGCTGCCGTACTCGTGCACGATCGGCGTGATCCCCGCGCTGAGGACCGCGGCCAGCGTCTTGGCGGTGGTCGGCCTGATGCCGGTGTGGCCGGTCGCCAGGGTGTGCAGGCGCAGCAGCATGAGGGCGCGCACGACCTCGGTCTCCACCTCGGGACCGTTGCCCGCGGCGTGCGAGCGCACCAGCGAGCGCTGCAGCTGCGCACGGAGCGCCGGGTCGATGTGCCGGGTGGCCAGCGCGCCGAATCCGGTCGAGACGCCGTACGCGGGGACCGGGCTCTCGGCCAGCTCGTCCACGCGCTGCCGCGCCGCCGCGACGGCGGCCATCGCGTCGTCCGTGAGCCGCACGGGGGCGCCGTGGCGCGCCACCTTGATGACATCGTCGAAGGTCAGGGGCTCGGGACCGACGTTCACGACTCCGGTGTCGCGCATGTTTGACTCTCCCGCTTAGGTAACTGGCGTATGCGATGTTAGCTCCTTACTGGAGAACAGCGCCGCCAACCCCCTCCTGCCCTCGTCGGTCAGGGTCACCGCGCGAGGCGTCGTCCCCGGCCGGTACCAGTCGCGCTCCAGCAGCACCCCGGTGATCGCCGCGCCGAGCGCGCCGCCGAGGTGGGACCGGCGCTCGGTCCAGTCCAGGCACTCGGGCGCGAACCTGCGCCTGGCCTTCCGCGCGCCCGCCACGTCCACGCCCAGACCCGACAGCAGCCGCTCACCCTCCGCGGTCACCTCCTCGCCGTCCAGGCAGCCGCTCGCCCGCAGCCCGTCGAGCAGCGCCACCCCGGCCCGGCCCGCGAGGTGGTCGTAGCAGGTGCGGGCCTCCTCCAGCAGCCGGGCCTGCCGCGACTGGCGCAGGGACCGCACGGGCGGCCGGCCGCTGACCCTGGCCAGCACCTCCAGCACCTCCGCCACCTCGTGCCCGGCCAGGCGGTAGTAGCGGTGGCGGCCCTGCCGCATCACGTCCACCAGCCCGCCGTCGAGCAGCCGGGCCAGGTGCGCGCTCGCGGTCGCGGCGCTCACCCCGGCCAGCCGGGCCAGCTCCCCCGCGGCCAGCGCGCGCCCGCCGAGCAGCGCCGTCAGGATGGCAGCCCTGGTCGGATCGGCGATCAGCGCCGCCACCGGGGCGATGTCGGCATCACGTGCACTGTGGTCAGCCTGGTCAACAGCCATACCGCGACGTTAACCCAGCCATGTTTGGCCCTGCGCCGAAGCGTCACCGGTGCCGGGCGTGACTCGTCAGGCGGGCCAGCACCGTGCCCAGGAGGATCATGGCGACCCCCAGCACGAAGTGCAGCCAGTTGTCGGCCGTGTTGACCGGCACGAAGTTCGCGCCGCTCCCCTGGTCGATGAACAGTCCGTAGAGCCACAGGACCAGGTAGATGATCCCGCCGCCGATAAGGAACAGCCGCGCGGCGGCGACGGTGCGGGCCATGAGCACGCCCGCGATCCCGAACAGCAGGTGGACGATGTTGTGCAGGATGGACACCTGGAAAACGCCCAGCAGCATCGCCTCGGAGTGGTGGCCGGCGAACTGCATGGTGTCGAAGTTGGTCGTGACGCCCGGGATGAACCCGAGCACTCCGACCAGCAGGAAGACCACACCCACGCAGAGCGCGGCGGTCTGGATGGGCGTCCGTGACGTCCGCGTATGTGACTTCGGGGTGATCATGGGACCCTCTCCCCCCGTAGAGCACGGAAACGGCTCTGACCTGCTACCCCTTTCCGGTCACCGCATGCCCGCTAGGCTGAGGCGCATGTACGGACTTTGGGGTTACTTGTGACATCTGAGGTGAAGGTCGCGCTGGTCACCGGCGCGTCCCGCGGCCTCGGTGCCGCGATCGCGCGACGGCTGGGGGCCGACGGCTGGACCGTCGCGGTCAACTACCACGCCGACTCCGGCGGGGCCGCGCAGGTGACCGGGGACATCCGTGCGGCGGGCGGCCGGGCCGAGGCGTTCGCGGCCGACATCACCGACGAGGCCGCCACGGCGGGACTGGTCGGCCAGGTCGCCGAGCGGCTCGGCCCGGTCGACGCGCTGGTGCTGAACGCGACCGGACCGCAGCCCGAGGTGGCGGTCGAGGACCTGACCTGGCAGGCCCATCTCGACCAGCTCACCTTCTTCGTCAAGAGCCCGACGCTGCTGGTGCAGGCGTGCCTGCCCTCCTGGAAGGCCCGCGGGGGCGGCCGGGTCATCCAGATCGGCTCCGACATCGTCGACCGCGCACTCCCTCTCATGTCCGCATATATCGCGGCAAAGGGGGCCCAGGAGTCCATCACCCGGTCCTGGGCCCGCGAGCTCGGCCCGCACGGCATCACGGTCAACCTGGTCGCCCCCGGCTGGATCCCGGTCGAACGGCACGCCGGCCTGGAGGTCGACGACTACCGGGCCGAGGTCCCACTGCGCCGCATGGGGACGCCCGAGGACGTGGCGGCCATGGTCGCCTACCTCGCCTCCGACCAGGCGGCGTTCATCACCGGCGAACGCATCACGGTCAACGGCGGCCACACCTAACCGTGTCCGGATATTTCCGGACTGGGCGTACGGCCACATTTCACCGTGCCCAGACGTTCCCGAAGCTCGGCGTACGGCCACATTTCACCACGTCCAGGTGCTCCCGAAGCTGGGCGTACGGCCATATTTCGAGCGGGGGTTGAGCGTCGGGCGGCCACGATCACCTCATGACCAACCCCGCACACGCGATCACCGCCGCCGCCGACCGCTGCCTGGCCCTCGCCGAGACCTGGCTCGCCTGGGACGGCCGGCCGGTCGTCACCGACGGCGCGAACATCTGGACCCCCGCCAAGGCCGCCCGCCGCATCTCCGACCACCTCATCGACCACCTGGCCGAGGTGGAGGCCCTGCTGGCGGGCGAGCCGCCGCTCGCGAGCCCGTGGCACGGCCGCACGGTGACGCTGGACTCCGACTGGGCCCGCTTCACCGAGCTCGACATCCACGAGGCCCGCGCCCGCTGGCCCCGCCTCGCCCAGTCGTACGTGCACCGCTACGCCATGGCCCCGGACGCCTGGGACACCCCCCGCGACCCCAACTGGACGCTGCGCGCGATCGCCGAGCACGTCTCCGGGATCACCTGGTACGCCGAACAGGTGGGCGAGATCCGGTTTGGGGACTCGGCCGGAATTCGCTAGAGTTCTCTTCGTCGCCCGACGCACAGCCGGGCGGGCGCGGAAGTGGCTCAGTGGTAGAGCATCACCTTGCCAAGGTGAGGGTCGCGGGTTCGAATCCCGTCTTCCGCTCTGACTCCCGGCTCGACACGGACGATTAGCTCAGCGGGAGAGCGCTTCCCTGACACGGAAGAGGTCACTGGTTCAATCCCAGTATCGTCCACCATAGGTGTCTCACCAGAGCCTCGGCCGCAGAAGGCTGGGGCTGCCGGTGAGGCCGCGTGGTTGCCTGTAGCGCCGCACCCGGTTCCGGATGCGGCGCTGCTGCGTTGTGGGGCCTGTGCGCCGTGGGGGGCGCTACCGGTCATGTCGCCCTTTTCGCGCACCGACGCCGCGTCGATCACCGCTCGCGACCAGTCGATCAAGCCTTGGTCGCCCAGCTCCCGCACGACGGTCGACGGCGGTCAGGGGAATGTCTGACAGGGCCAAGCGTCACCTTGTGCACGTATTCGAGGGACTGACAGCGGAGGACGACGCGGCGCTTGTCATTCCCGTGCACCACTTCCATTTCCAGAGGTTTCACCCCGAGGGGAGCCCCAGCTCACAGAGTCTGGGGCTTCTGTCGTGCGCGGGCCGCCCCGCACCACGCGGAGACAGCGCTCGGAAATCCGGTCGAGATTCGGCGAGCCCGGCGCGGATGATGGGGTGCATGAACATCTTCCGGAAGGAGAAGGACCTCCCGCGAGACGCCGTCCTGGCCGAGCTGCACGCCTCTCTGGACCGGCGCTACCGGCCCGAGGACGTCGCGGATCTGGTGCTGCGGGCAATGGCGGGGCGGCTGACGCGGCGGGAGCGGGTGGTGCTGGAGCGCGCCGCCCGGCACTCGGCCCGCCGTCAGGAGTCGTTCTCCTCCATGCCGGCCGACTTCGCGCAGCCCGTCGGCGGCGCCCGGCAGGTGGCGGCGGCCAACCGGCTGTTCGAGCAGGACCTGCCCGTGGACGCCGACGATCCCGCCGCGCTGCTGGAGTTCGCCGCCGGCACCGGGGAGGCGATCAGGTGGACGCCCGAGCGGGCCGACTTCCTGCGCGACCGGCTGAACCGGGAGGCTCGCGAGGCCGCCGGGCTGGAGCTGTCCAAGCGGCAGTACAACCGCCGTTTCCGGGTGCTGCGCAGGGTCGCGGCCAAGGCCGGGACGCTGGGGACCGAGCAGGACAAGCGGTCCCTGCTGCTGGTCGGGCTGGCCGGGTTCGCGGCGGGCATCCCGTTCGAGCGGTTCGCCGCCGACGTGAACGGGGCCTGCTTCGTCGCCTACTACACCGCGCGCCGCAAGACGCGCCGGGAGTTCGGCCTGTCGGGGCGCGAGAACCCGTTCGACGAGATCGCCGAGATGCTCTACAGGCGCTGCGGCGCTGACGCGGACTGGTGGATGATCGCCCAGGTGCGGGCCACGCCCGACGTGCTGAAGCGGCTTCCGCAGGCGGATCGCGGGCGGCTGCTCGGGCAGTGGTCGGCCGTGATGCGCCGCAGCGCCGAGCTGCTGCGCGCCCGGTGGCAGTCCGGCACCGACCGCGAGACGATGATCGTGCGGCGCGGTGACGACTCCACGACGTGGAACAACCTGGCCGTCGCCTACAACGCCGCCCGCTCCGGCTGGCTCGCCTGCCTGGGGTCGCTGAACGCGCTCGCGCTGCTGGACGCGGCCTGCCCTGGCAAGGTGATGCGGCTGATGGCGGGCGACCTGGCCGCCTGGCATCGAGAAACCGGTGGCGACGTCGAACCCAACACCAGGGTGTGGGCGGCGCTGCCGCTGCCCTGGGAGGTGCTCGACGGCTCGGCGAGCTGCACGCGGGCGGACGTGGAGTCCGCCTGCCTGGCCGCGGGCCTGGATCCGGAGCGGTCCGGCTGGACCGCGCCGGCGCCCAAGCGCGGCGTGGCGGTGTTCCGGCCTACGCCCGAGCTGGTGCACGGGGTCAGCATCGCCGACCCGGTGTGGGCGTCGCTGCTGCGCCGGGCCGGCGTGTTCAGCGGCAAGCACGTCGATCCGGAGCTGGCCGGGGACGCCGCGCACGGGCTCGCGTCCGGCGTCGTGATCAGTGACCTGCCGGTCGTCAAGCCGCCGGCGACGCCGTGAACCGTGACGGTTGCGTGGCGCCGCGGTAAATGCGTGGCGTCATCGCCTCAGGGGCGAGCAGACTGGTCGCGGCCCCGCCGTAGCACAGTGGTAGTGCTCCCGGCTCTTCATCCGGGTGGACGCCGGTTCGAGCCCGGTCGGCGGGGCCGCGACCGGATGGTGTGACCCCCGTAGCTCAGCGGTAGAGCTCCCGGCTCGGGACCGGGTGGACGCCGGTTCGAGCCCGGCCGGCGGGTCACCCATCCGGTTCGCGCACTCGCGGTCAGGGGCAGGGGTGCGACGGCAGCACGTAGACCCATACCGCCACGGCCGTGCCCTGGGGGTAGAGGACGCGCGGACTCGCGCCCACGGTGCCCTTCGGCGACTGCCGCTGGATCTCGCCGATGTGGTTGCAGATGTGGTCGACGACCGAGTTCTGCGTGCCGACGGTGAACCCGTACGTGCTCAGCGTCGCACGGGCCGCGGGCACGCGCAGGCCGCGGACGTCGGGCATTTCGCAGTACCTGACGCCGTTCTGGGTGGCGCAGAGCGGTGCCGCGGCGGTGGAGGTGGCGGTGGCGGCCGCGACCGGCTGAGTGCCGGCGATCACCGCCGCGCCGAGGACGGCTGTCACCACGAGGGGCCGCAGCCAGGCGGGCACGGCTCGGAGAGATTTCACCGTGTGGTCCTTCCTTCCGGGATGGTCGAGCGTCACCTCTCTAGGCGTGCCGTCGCGTTCCACCCCGTTCCACGGTGAGTGAGCCGGTGAGTGAATCGGTGAGTGGGCCGGTGAGCTAGGCGGTGTGCGGGGCCAGGCCGTGCAGGCGCAGCAGGTTCTCGCCGAGGATCTTGCGCTTGGCCTGGTCGGTGAGCTGCGGGTAGCCGTAGCCGTCGCACAGGTCCTGCGGGATCGAGAAGTCCCTGAACGCGCGCAGCGCCCACTGCGGATGGAAGATCGGCGCCTCCGAGCCGTACACGATCTTGTCCTCGCCGCACCAGAAGAGCAGCTTGCCGATGATCTCGGCGAACATCCGGGGCGCGCGCACCACGAAGTTGATCGTGGCCGCCAGCGAGGCGTACAGGTTCGGGTAGCGGATGAGCTGCCAGCAGGTCTCGTCCAGGAACGGCAGGCCCACGTGGAAGATGACGAAGTTGATGTCGGGGAAGTTCGCGGCGGCCCCGTCCATGTCCCAGGTCTGCGTGGCCTCGATCGGCTGCGGCCCGAGCGGCACGCCCTTGTGCACGCCGATGAGGTTGACGCCCAGGTCGCGGCCCTTCTCGAAGATGGGGAGGCTATGCGGAGGTCGTCCATCCGCCACGGGTAGGGGGAGCCGTAGTCGTAGCGGACGTTGTAGAGCTTGAAGGCCCGCGCGTTGTGCTCGCCGACCTGGCGTTCCATGAGGTCGAGGGCTTTACGGCCTTCGAGTGGGTTCACCGAGCCCCAGAAGACGGTCCGGCCGGGGTCGCGGGCCGCGAGTTCGGCGCACTCCTGCCAGGGCGACAGGCCGTCGTGGAAGAGGTCGGTGAGCGGCAGCGGCATGGAGGCCGGAGGTGAGGAGCAGCTCGACCCGCGCCCGTCCGCCGTCCAGCTCGACCGACCTGACCAGGCCCATCTCCACCACCGAGATGCCCTTCTCCCTGCAGCAGGGGTCGTAGACCCCCTCCAGCGCCTGCCTGGCCCACTGCGGTATGTCCGGCATGGCCTCATCGTCGGCCCAGGGTGCCGCCCGGGGTAGCCCGCCCGTTTTCAGATGGCGCACGTGCGTGGGCGGGCGGATGCTGGAGGGATGACCCGCGAAGAACCCAGCGACCTGATCCGCAGCGTCTCGCGCGCGCTGCGCGTGCTGGAACAGGTCGCCCAGTCCGATCGGCCGATGACGGTCAAGGTGATCGCGCGCCGCTGCGGGCTGAAGCTGTCGACGTCCTACCACCTGGTCCGCACGCTGTGTTACGAGGGCTACCTGCACCGGCTGCCCAGCGGCGACTATCTGCTCGGCTCGCAGGTGGCCGAGCGCTTCCACGAGATGCTCGGCGCCTTCCAGCGCCCGCCCCGCGCCGGGGCGGTGCTCAACCACCTGGCCGCCACCACGGGCCACACCGCCTACCTGGCGCGGCTGGCCGACGAGCGGCTGGTGGTCGCCGAGGTGGCCGAGGGGCCGTACTCGCCCTGGCTGGAGGACCTGCAGGCGGGGCTGGAGGCGGCGCCGCACGCGACCGCGCTCGGCAAGGCGCTGCTGCTGACGCTCCCTCCGCGGGGGCGGCGCTCCGTGCTCGGGGAGTCGCGCCTGCCCCGGTTCACCTCCGCGACGCCCGCCACGGCCGACGACGTCGAGGCGGAGCTGTGGGGGCTGCGCCCAGGCCAGGTGGTGGAGGAGCACGGCCAGTTCAGGGAGGAGGTGTCGTGCGCCGGGATCGTGGTCCCCGGCGACGCCCCGGGCGGCCGGTGGGCGGTCGGCATCTCCGCCCTCGGGCTGGAGGTCCCGCCGTGGGCGCCGTCGGTGCTGCGCGAAGCGGCCCGGGACCTGGCCGGGAGTTAGGATCCCCGCCAGGAGAACGGAGCCAGCATGAAGGTGATCATATTCGGCGCCACCGGCATGCTCGGGCAGGGTGTGCTGCGCGAGTGCCTGGCCGACGACCGGGTGCGGGCCGTGCTGACGGTGGGCCGCTCCCCCACCGGCCGGGCGCACGGCAAGCTGCGCGAGATCGTCCACGCCGACCTGCTCGACCTGGCCCCCGTCGAGGCCGAGCTGGCGGGCTTCGACGCGTGCTTCTTCTGCCTGGGCGTCTCCTCCGCGGGCATGGAGGAGGAGTCCTACCGGCGGATCACCTACGACTTCACCCTGTCCGCCGGGACCACGCTGGCGCGGCTCAACCCCGGCTCGACGTTCGTGTACGTGTCCGGGGCCGGCACCGACGCGCAGGGCCGCCGCATGTGGGCCAGAGTGAAGGGGATGACGGAGAACGCGCTGCTGGCCCTGCCGTTCGAGGCGTACATGCTGCGGCCGGGCTACATCCAGCCCATGTACGGCGCCACCTCGCGGACCCCCTTCTACCGGCTGGCGTACGTGGTCGCCAGACCCTTCTACCCTGTGCTGCGGCGGCTGCTGCCGTCGGCGGTGACCACGACCGAGCAGATCGGGCGGGCTATGATCGCGATTGCCGACCACGGGGCGCCGAAGCGCGTCCTCGGCGCGGCGGACATCAACGCCCTTTGACATCCGGAATAACCAGGCAGGCCCTGTCGCTTATATGGCTGTTGAAAGTTCAACAGTATGGGATGGTGACTAAGATGCAGTTCGGGATCTTCAGTGTCGGCGATGTGACCACTGATCCGACCACGGGCAGAACCCCGACCGAGGCCGAGCGGATCAAGGCCATCGTGGCCATCGCGCTCAAGGCCGAAGAGGTCGGGCTCGACGTGTTCGCGACCGGCGAGCACCACAACCCGCCGTTCGTGCCGTCCTCGCCGACGACCATGCTCGGCTACATCGCGGCCAGGACCGAACGGCTCCAGCTCTCCACAGCCACCACCTTGATCACGACCAACGACCCGGTCAAGATCGCCGAGGATTTCGCCATGCTGCAGCACCTGGCGGACGGCCGGGTGGACCTGATGCTCGGCCGTGGCAACACCGGGCCGGTCTACCCCTGGTTCGGCCAGGACATCCGGCAGGGCATCCCGCTCGCCATCGAGAACTACGCGCTGCTGCACAAGCTGTGGCGTGAGGACGTGGTCGACTGGGAGGGCCGCTTCCGCACCCCGCTGCAGGGCTTCACCTCCACCCCGCGCCCGCTCGACGGCGTGCCTCCGTTCGTGTGGCACGGCTCGATCCGCAGCCCCGAGATCGCCGAGCAGGCCGCCTACTACGGTGACGGCTTCTTCGCCAACAACATCTTCTGGCCGAAGGAGCACTTCATCAAGCTGATCAGCCTCTACCGGCAGAGGTACGCCCACTACGGGCACGGCACCGCGGAGCAGGCCGTCGTCGGGCTCGGCGGCCAGGTGTTCGTGCGGAAGAACTCCCAGGACGCCGTCCGCGAGTTCCGCCCCTACTTCGACAACGCCCCCGTGTACGGCCACGGGCCGTCGCTGGAGGACTTCATGGCGGAGACTCCGCTGACCGTGGGCAGCCCGCAGCAGGTCATCGACAAGACCCTGCGCTTCCGCGAGCACTTCGGCGACTACCAGCGCCAGCTGTTCCTCATGGACCACGCCGGGCTGCCGCTCAAGACGGTGCTGGAGCAGCTCGACATCCTCGGCGAGGAGGTCGTGCCGGTGCTGCGGGAGGAGTTCGCCAAGAACCGCCCCGCCACCGTGCCGGACGCCCCGAGCCACGCCTCCCTGCTGGCCGCCCGCACGACCGAGCCCGCCGGCGCCTGACCCGTCAGGGCCCGAAAGGAGATCTTCCATGAAGCTCGTCGTCATCACGGCGGGACTGACCCAGCCCTCCTCCACCCGCCTGCTCGCCGACCGCCTCGCCGAGGCGGCCGGGCAGCGGCTCCACGGCGCGGCCGGCACGACCGTGATCGAGCTGCGCGAGCTCGCCGTCGACATCGCGAACAACTTCGTCACCGGGTTCGCCAACGCCCGGCTGCGCGAGGCCCTCGCGGCCGTGGAGGAGGCCGACGGGCTCATCGCGGTCACCCCGGTGTTCACCGCTTCCTACAGCGGGCTGTTCAAGTCGTTCTTCGACGTCGTCGACAACACCGCGCTGGCGGGCAAGCCGGTGCTGATCGCCGCCACCGGCGGCACGCCCCGCCACTCGCTGGCGCTGGAGCACGCGCTGCGCCCGCTCTTCGCCTACCTGCGCGCCGTGGTCGCGCCGACGGCCGTGTACGCGGCGTCGGAGGACTGGGGCGGAGGCGGTGACGCCTTCACCGACGGCCTGTCGGAAAGGATCTCCCGCGCGGCCGCCGAACTGGCGGACCTCATGCTGCGCCGGGCTCCTGGCCAGGCCGGGGGCGAGCAGCAGGACGTGACCACGGGTCAGACCGACGGCGCGCCCTCCGGCCAGGGGCGGGAGTTCGACGAGGTCATCCCCTTCGAACAGCAACTCGCCGCGCTGCGCCCCTGACGACAGGGCCCGGTCTCTGCCAGGATCGCGGCCATGCGTGATGGGAAGTCGGCCCTCGTGACCGGAGCGGCGGGCGGCATCGGCTCCGCGGTCGTCGGCGCGCTGCGGCAGGACGGCTACCGGGTGCTGGCCCTGGGCAGGGCCAGGCTGGAAGAGCTGGGCGATGTCACCGCGATCCGCGCCGACCTCGCCCGCCCGGAGAAGCTGGCCGCCGCGCTGCCGCCGATCGACGAGCTGGACGCGTTCGTCCACTGTGCCGGGATCGCCGAGGTCGCGGCCACCGCCGACAGCCCGGTCGGGTTGTGGCAGGAGACGCTCAACGTCAACGTCGTGTCGGCCGCCGAGCTGCTCCGCCTGCTCCTGCCCGCGCTGCGGCGCCGCCGCGGCCGGGTGGTGCTGGTCAACGCCGCCCCCGGTCTCGCCGCCGCGGGCTGGCCGGCGTACGCGGCGAGCAAGGCCGCCTTGCGCGAGCTGGCGGACGCCGTACGGGAGGAGGAGCGGTGCCACGGCATCGGCGTCACCACCGTCCACCCGGGCGGCACGGCCACCGAGCTGCTGCGCAAGGTCCGTGCCGCCGCGGGCGTGCCGTACGACCCGGCCCGCTGCCTGCGTCCGGAGACGGTCGCGTCGCTCGTCCTGACGGCCGTCACCGCACCGCCGGACGCCCACCTCACCGAGCTGTCCGTACGGCCGGCCCCCGTCAGATCGCCGACCAGCCCCAGTCCACCGGCAGGATGACGCCGTTGACGTGGGCCGCCGCGTCGGAGGCGAGGAACATGATGGCGGCGGCGATCTGCTCCGGCTCGGCGATCCGGCCCGCGGCGCCGTGGAAGGGCAGCAGCACGTCCATCCCCTCCTGGTTCAGGGACAGGCCGGACATGATCGAGGTGACGACGCCGCCGGGCGCGACGGCGTTGGTGCGGAGGCCGCGCTCGCGGTAGGTGACGGCCAGCGATCTGGTGAGGCCGATCACGCCGTGCTTGGCGGCCGTGTACGCGGCTCCGGCCGCGCTGCCGCGCAGCCCCGCCTCGGAGGCCACGTTCACGATCGTGCCGCCTCCCCCGGCCAGCAGGTGCGGGAGGGCGGCCCGGGTGAGCATGAACGGGGCGGTCAGGTTGATCCGGATGATCCGTTCCCACTCGGCGTCGCCGACCTGGCCGACCGGCGACATGGAGTCCATCACCCCGGCGTTGTTGATGAGCGTCGTGATGCCGCCGAACTCCTCGGCGGCCGTGGCGACCACGCGGTCGACCACGGCCTGCTCGCTGAGGTCGCCCACGACCGTGACCGTCGGGCCGTCTGCCAGCTTCGCCGTCTGCGCGGCGCCTTCGGCGTTGAGGTCGGCGATGAGCACGGGAGCGCCCTGGGCGGCGAACGCCAGGGCGGTGGCCCGCCCGATTCCCGATCCGGCTCCGGTCACGATGACGGCCATGGCACTCCCTGAATCTCGTTCGGGTTATGGAGTCACTGTGAGCCGTTTCGGTACCGTTGCCAAGATCAGCGCCTCTGCGGGTTATTTCACGATCAGGGTGGCTTCGCGACGTACGACGAGTTCGCCGATGACCGGGAACCCGGGGACCTCGCCGGCGACGAGCAGTCCGCCCGAGGTCTGCGCGTCGGCGAGCAGCAGGCGCTCGGTCTCCGGGAGGTCGCCGAAGTCGCATCGGGGCGCCACCCAGTCGAGGTTCCTGCGGGATCCGCCGCTGACGAACCCGTCCCTGACGGCCTCCCGGGCGCCCGCCACGTACGGGACGGCGGCGCTGTCGATCACGGCCGTGACCCCGCTCGCGCGGGCCAGCTTGTAGAGGTGGCCGAGCAGGCCGAAGCCGGTGACGTCGGTGGCGCACACCGCGCCGGCGGCGAGGGCCGCGCGGGAGGCGTCCCGGTTGAGCGTCGTCATCACCGCGACCGCCTCGGGGAACACCTCGCCGGTCGCCTTGTGCCGGGTGTTCAGCACGCCGATGCCGAGGGGCTTGGTCAGGGTGAGCGGGATGCCGGGTGCGCCCGCGTCGACGCGCAGCAGGCGGCGGGGGTCGGCCCGGCCGGTCACGGCGAGCCCGTACTTGGGGTGGGGGTCGTCGATGCTGTGGCCGCCCGCGAGATGGCAGCCGGCCGCCTGCGTGGCCGCGAAGCCGCCGCGCAGCACCTCCCGGGCCAGTTCGAGGGGCAGCACGCCGCGGGGCCAGCCGAGCAGGTTCAGCGCGATGTCGGGCTCGCCGCCGACGGCGTACACGTCGGAGAGCGCGTTGGTGGCGGCGATCCTGCCGAAGTCGTAGGCGTCGTCCACGACGGGGGTGAAGAAGTCGGTCGTGGCCACCGTGGCGTGGCTGTCGGTTCCCATCCGGATCACCGCGGCGTCGTCACCGTGGTCGATCCCCACCAGTAACTCGCCGGGCCCGGCAGAACCGAGCCCGGCGACCAGGGACTCCAGCTCGTCTGGCGGGATCTTGCAACTACAGCCGCCACCGTTGCCGTATTGCGTGAGTCTGATGTTGTTCATGAGACTATGATCACGCTTGGAGGCGTTTAGGTGTCTGGTGGCCCTCCTGGTCTTCAAAACCAGTGGCGCTGAGTATCTCGGCGCGGCGGGTTCGATTCCCGTCCGCCTCCGCTGATCGAGGAGCCGGGAGTTCTCGCGAGTGGATCGACGCAGCTCTGTGCCGCGGACCGACGTCATGCTGGCCGACCACCGGCTGGCCGCCGCCCAGGCGGTGCTCGGGCGCGACCTCGTCAAGACCGCGGTCGCGGGCGCCCAGCAGCGGGTCCGCGAGGGTGCGATCCGTTCCGACGAGGCGGTGGAGGCGGCGCTGACCCTGCTGCCGGCCACCGCCTGCGGCCTCAGGTCCGTCGTCAACGCGACCGGCGTGATCGTGCACACCAACCTGGGCCGGGCTCCGCTCTCCGGCGCCGCCGTCGTGGCGATCAGCACCGCCGCCGGCTATGCCGACGTCGAGTTCGACCTCGCCGGGGGCGGGCGCGCCCGGCGTGGCCGTACGGCGCTCGCCGCGCTGGCGCAGGCCGTACCGGAGGCGGGGGCGGTGCACGTCGTGAACAACAACGCGGCGGCGCTCGTGCTCGCCGCCACGGCCCTGGCGCGGGGCAGGGAGATCGTCATCAGCCGCGGCGAGCTGGTGGAGATCGGCGACGGGTTCCGGCTGCCGGAGCTCCTGGAGACGACCGGCGCCAGGCTGCGCGAGGTCGGCGCCACGAACCGGACCTGCCTGCGCGACTACGCGGACGCCTGCGGCCCCGAGACCGGCTTCATCCTCAAGGTGCACCCGTCCAACTTCCGGATCGAGGGGTTCACCTCGGAGGTCCCGGTCGAGGAACTGGCCACGGTCGGGCCGCCGGTGGTCGCCGACATCGGCTCGGGGCTGCTGCGGCCGGAGCCGCTGCTGCCCCGCGAGCCGGACGCGGCGAGCGCGCTGCGTGGCGGGGCCGCGCTGGTCACCGCCAGCGGCGACAAGCTGCTGGGCGGCCCGCAGGCGGGTCTCCTGCTCGGCGACGCGGACCTGGTGGAACGGCTGCGCCGCCACCCTCTCGCCCGGGCGCTGCGGGTGGACAAGCTCACCCTCGCCGCGCTGGAGGCGACCCTGCGCGGCCCGCGGCCGCCGGTGCACCGATCGCTGCACGCCGGCGTCGGCGAGCTCACCGAGCGCGCGCGGCGCCTGGCCCGGCGCCTCGGTGACCGGGCCGAGGCGGTCGCGACGCAGGCGCGGGTCGGCGGTGGCGGCGCGCCCGGGGTGGAGCTGCCCAGCGCGGGAATCGCGGTCGACGAACGGCTGGCCGCGCGGCTGCGCGCCGGCGATCCGCCCGTGATCGGCCGGGTCTCCGGCGGGCGGCTGATCCTCGACCTGCGCGCGGTGGAGCCCGATCAGGACGAGGTCATCGCGACGGCCGTGGAGCGCCTGTGCGGGTGATCGCCACCGCCGGCCACGTCGACCACGGCAAGTCGACCCTGGTCCGGGCGCTCACCGGGATGGAGCCCGACCGCTGGGCCGAGGAACGCCGCCGGGGCATGACGATCGACCTCGGCTTCGCCTGGACCACCCTGCCCGGCGGTGAGCGGATCGCCTTCGTCGACGTGCCCGGGCACGAGCGGTTCGTCTCCAACATGCTGGCCGGCGTGGGGCCGTGCCCGGCGGTGATGTTCGTCGTCGCCGCCGACGGCGGCTGGCAGGCCCAGTCGGCAGAGCACCTGGCCGCGCTCGACGCTCTGGGCGTACGGCACGGGCTGATCGTCGTCACCCGCTCCGACCTGGCCGATCCGGGGCCGGCCGCCGAGCAGGCCCGGGAGCACTTCGACGGCACGGGGCTGGCGGGAGCGCCGGTCGTGACCGTCAGCGGGCTGACCGGGCAGGGCCTGCCCGAGCTGGAAGCCGCGCTGGCCCGGCTGGCGGCCGCCCTGCCCGGACCGGACCGGGAGGGACCGGTCCGGCTGTGGATCGACCGCGTGTTCACGGTCACGGGAGCCGGGACCGTCGTCACCGGGACGCTCGCCCAGGGCACCCTCCGCACCGGCGACGAGCTGGACGTCGGCGGCCGGCGGGTCAGGGTCCGCGGGCTGCAGAGCCTGACCGAGGAGGTGGAGGCGGCCGGGGCGACCGCGCGCGTGGCCGTCAACCTGCGGGGGGTCGGCAGGGCGGACCTGGCCCGCGGGATGGCGCTGGTCACACCTGACGCCTGGCTGCCGGCGCAGGTCGTCGACGTGCGGCTGGCGCCGGACGTGGGCCGCAGGAACGACGCCACCCTGCACGCCGGCTCGGCGGCGGTTCCCGTCCGGGTCCGCGCCCTGGGCGCCGACACGGCACGGCTCACCCTCAGCCGCCCTCTCCCGCTCAGGGTGGGCGATCGGGGGCTGCTGCGCGAACCGGGCAGGCACGAGATCGTCGCCGGCGTGCGGGTGCTGGACGTCCGCCCCGCTCCGCTGCGGCGCCGGGGCGCCGCGGCGGCCAGGGCCGCCGAGCTCGCCGGGGTGGACGTGCCCGACGCGGCCGCCCTGCTGCGCTGGCACGGTCTGCTGACGGGCTCGGAGCTGACCGCGATGGGCTGCCCGCCGGCGGGCGAGCCGGTGGTGGGCGACTGGTTCGCCGACCCGGAGCACTGGTCGGCGCTGCGGCATCGCCTCGCCGATCTCGTCAGCCGGCGGCCGCCGCTCGATCCGGGGATCACCCTGGAGGCCGCCGCCCAGCTGCTCGGCCTGCCCGACCGGGGGCTCGCCGAAGCGCTGACCGGGCCGCCGCTGGCCGTCCGGGCCGGGCGGATCGTGCCCGCCGGCGCCGGCCTGCCCGCCGCGATCGCGGCGGCGGTCGCCGAGCTGGCCGCGGAACTCGCCGAACGTCCCTTCGACGCCCCGACGGCGGAGCGGCTGGCCGAGCTCGGCCTGACCGGCAAGGCGCTGGCGGCCGCGGTCCGCTCCGGAGCGCTGGTGTCGATCGGCAAGAACGTGGTGCTCCTGCCGGACGCGCTCGACAGGGCGGCGGGCACGCTGGCGCGGCTGCCGTCGCCCTTCACCGTCAGCGACGCGCGCCTGGCCCTGGCGACCAGCCGCCGCGTCGTGCTGCCCGTCCTGGAATGCCTCGACAGCCGGGGCGTCACCCGGCGCGTCAGCAACGACCTGCGGGCCTTCCGCTCCTCATGACCGGCGAGGGGCACGACCGGACGGCCGCGCCCCCGAGGACCGGGTTCAGTTGGCGAGCGTCAGCCCGTACTGGGGCTTGATGGCGCTCACGTGCACGACGCCGCTCTCGTCGGCGTACACCTCGACGATCTCGTTGGTGTACTGGAACGACTCGCCGCTGGTGAGCTGGAGAGCCGGATCCACGTTGACGGTTTCCATGCCGAAGAACCTGGCGTAGATGTTGTCCGGCTGCCCGTTGGTGATGGCGGTGCAGATCGCCACCGTCGTCGTCCCGTCCTCTCTCCTGCTCAGTACGGCATGGCCGCGTTCGGTTCCTGAGGGCATCTCAGCCTTCCTTTCGATCGGATCGCGAAGGTAGGGGGTGAAGCGGCGAGCGTGGTTCCGAGGGGCTGCGGAACATCACCCGCCGCCAGTCGCCGGCGAAGCAGAAGACTCCGGAGCTGGTCCTGACTCCCAGGGAGCCGGGGACCCGCACCGCCGCCACATGCTGGCGGACCTCCCCCATGGAGTAGACGCTGTCGAGGTCCTTCCACAGCGTGATGCTGAGCAGGGTGGCGTCGCGCCAGTCCACCAGCGTCTTGACTCCGATCAGGCCGCCGGCCAGGCGCCGCGCGTGGCGCTTCACGCGCCCGTGCAGCAGGAGCATCGCCACCAGCTTCATCCGGCTGCCGCATTCGAAGCGGGTGACGATCACCTGGCCCAGATCGGGCCGCATCTCTAGTAGTGGATCTACCCTCCCCACGCCTGGATCGCCGTCAGGAGAGCCAGAATCAGCAAGGCCACCCCGGACACCCGCCTGATGATCGTCACCCACTGGTGCTCCTTCCTGCTGACCAGCAGGTCTGACGTGCGTTCGCTCATGCTCCACGCCGTGACCACGACGGACGCGATCAGAGCGACTCCCACCAGGACGCCCGCCGCCGCCGTCGGCTCCAGCAGGACGACCGCCGTGACCGACACCCAGATCAGCGAGGCCACCTTCTGCGTGGTGACGAGGAGGCCGAGGTCGAAGCCCCAGGTAAGGCCGAGCATCCCCGGCGAGAGCCGGTGCACGAACCGCTGGGGCACCTGCCGCCACACGTGCGGGGTTCTGTTGGCCAGGTCGGCCAGCCCGAACCCGGCGCTCACCGCCGCCAGCGACCACAGGCGGACGGACATGGGGAGGATCGCCTGTACGGCGCTGCCCGCGATGTAGGCGAGCACGGCGAGTACCGCTCCAGCCGCGGTCCCGCCCACGGCGAGACCGGCCAGGAAGCGAATCCCATGCGCCCTGTCGCGGCGCAGCATGGGACCGGCCACCCCGGCCATCGAACGGCCTCAAGGGCTGAGCACCTGCAAGATGGCGCCCACAGCGCCGATGATGATCCAGCGGGTCACGGCTCGCCATCCTCCGTCAGACGTAGAAGCAGCCGCCGGCGGACTTCACGCCCGACGGGCAGCCGCCGCTCTTGGTCTCGCAGCACTGGCACTGGATGCGTGCCTCGGCGGTGCAGTACCACAGGTAGTGGCCGCTGTAGCTCTTGCACGAGTTGAGCGAGATGGACGGTGACTTGCACAGGTGGCAGCACCTCCACGCGACCGCCGCCTGCGCCGCCTCCGGCCGGCCGAAGATCACGGCGGCGGTGGTGAGCCCGGTGGCGCCGATTCCGCCCAGGAAGCGCCGCCGCCGCACCGGTTCTCTGGGACCGCCTTCGGTGGTCCTGTCGCGGGTGAATCTCATACGACCTCCTTCTGCTGCTGCAGGTTGCTCCGCAGCGACGAGACATCGTTGAAGACGTACGCGGAGGCCAGCAGCCCCGAGCGCACGACCACTGCCGTCGGGCTCTGCTGGACGCCGAGCTCCTCTCGGGACCAGTCACCGCCCTCGTCGACGAAGTGCGGGAAGCCCTGCAGATCGAAGTCGGCGATGAAGCTCTCTCCGGTCTGCCGGCCCGCGGTGGAGATGACCAGGCCGACTCCCTCCCAGTCGGAGTGACCGGGGTCGGAGCTCAGTTGCGTGGCGACGTCGCGGCAGGATTCGCACGACGTGCTGAGCACCAGCAGGGTCGCGTCGCCGGAGTCGGGCATCCCGGTGGGCCATACGTCGACGGCCCGGCCGATCTGCGCGTCCTCCAGCGGTTCGACCCGTGTGTCGCGCCGGTGCGCGGACGCGGGATCGGGCACTCGTGAGGCGAGCTCGCCGAACATCGCGAACAGCACCACGATCGCCGCCGCCATCACGAGCAGCGCGAAGCCGAATACGACCAGCATGGATCCGCTTCCTTTCCGGATTCAGTGGGTGGGCTTCGGACGGCGAAGCCGTACCACGAGATGACGGCGCACGACCCGGCGGTGCGTGTAGCCGCAGAGCAGCAGGGTGCCCGTGGCGGCCAGCATCAGCGCGCCGGCTGTGTAGTCGGTAGGGGTCGCCGGCCCGTTCGCCGCGTTGAGCGGGAGGACGGTGGCGAGCAGGACGCCCAGGGCGACGTTCGTCCAGCCGAGCGGTTGCCTGTCGGACGCGCCGAAGCAGCCGCACGGTGTGCTGCTGCCGCGCAGTTTGCCGAGCAGGCCGAAGGCGGCGAAGCCGGCACCGAGCAGCGTGGCCAGGAGCGCGGCCGCCATCCGCGTGGGGGCGAGGAGGAGCGCCGCCGCCGCGGCGATCTCGACCGCCGCCAGCACGCGCACCATGACCGGCGCGTTCGCCCCGGCGAATGACGGAACCACTTCGGTGAGCGCTCGGCGCAGCACGTCGGGCGCGACCGCCTTGGCCAGTCCGGAATTGAGCAACAGGGCGGCTGCCGCCGCGTTCGCGCAGGTCAGAAGCCATTCATTCAGACCCAATTGAGCACCTTTTCCGGCATGGGAAAGCGAGGAGAAATGTCCGGGGCGGGAGGGTGTGGTCGGCGCACTCAGCGCTTACAAATCGGTGTAAGCCGTAACTTTGCGCTGATCGTAAATCAGGGTCAAACCCCGAGCAAGACCCGGGAAGGGCGTGGCCGCCGGGGCCGCCGGTCTGGGAAGGCCGATGAAATCGAATGGAAAGCCCGGCATGTGAATCACGGGCAGCGCCCGCCAGGACGAGGAGAACCCCCCGCACGAGTTCGAGGCCGCCGCGGCGGCGAGCGGGCGGCGCCTGTTCGAGTTCTCCGTGCTCCCGCGCGGTGGCCGCCACCGTGGGGCCGGAGGAAAGGGCGAGGAAAGAAGCAGGAAAGCGCGGGCGTCGATGATGCCCCCATGAGATCCACAGCAGGCGTCGCGCGCGGCTGGGCGAGCGCCCTCGTCTTCCCGGGCGGATCCATGACTGCGCTCGTCCTGGCCGGGACGGTCGCCGGCCACGCGACGTCGGGCTCGGTTTGAAGCCGCACCTCAGCAGGGTTGCTGACCTCGCCGGTCCGGCGGGGAACGAGGAACGCCCACTGCTACCGGCGGCGTCTGCCTCCCGGCTGCGTCATCGCCGGGCCGGACGGGAGCCGAGCGCCGCGGTCCGGCCTGGAGAGGGTGACGGCGCTCACGGTCCGGTCCGCGGTGCGGCCAGGCGACGCCGCCGGCAGGAGCGTGTGCCGGCTCGGCATGATCGTCACGCCCGCCGTTCCCGTCGCCGCGGTTTCGTGGCCGGGGGGTGCGTTCTGATGGCCTCGGGCTCCGTCGGCGTGCTGGGCCCCGTGGGTCTGCTCTCCTCCGGCGGGCTGGTCAGTCCCCGGCCCCCGGTCCTCCGGGCGCTGCTCGGCACGCTGGCCGCGCACGCGCCGGAGCCGGTGCCCGCGGCTCTCCTCACGAGCACGATCTGGGAGCAGGACTGCCCGGCCCATCCGAAGGCGACCCTCCATCTGGCGGTCCACCGGCTGCGCCGATGGCTGGAGGAGCAGCCCGGCGAGGTCGCCCTCGTCACCGGCTCGGACGGCTACCGGCTCGACCTGAACGGCGGCACGACGGATCTGGCCGAGTTCCGCACGCTCACGGCGACTCCCGGCGGCGACGAGGCGGGCCTGCACCGGGCGCTGGCACTCTGGCGGGGGCGCCCGTTCGCCGACGTCCCCGGGCACCGGGTCGACACCGAGCTGGTCGAGGCGTTGCTGGCCGAACGCCAGGCGGTGATCCGCCGGTACGCCAGGTCCGCGCTCGGCGCGGGGCGGCTCACGTCGGCCGAGTCGCTGCTCAGGTCGGCGTGCCAGGCGGACCCGCTCGACGAGGAGGCGCACGCGCTGCTGATCGAGTCGCTGTCCGGACTGGGCCGGACGGCCGCGGCCCTGGCCGTCTACGACCGCGTCAGGCGGCGGCTGTCCGCCGAGCTCGGGATGAGCCCGGGCAGCCAGCTCCGGCTGGCCCACCAGCGGGTGCTGAACCGGCCGGCGAACGGGTCCGGCTCGCCCGGCGGCCCTGCTCCGGTGTTCCTGACCGGACGGCGGGAAGCCCTGGAGTCGCTCGCCGGCGGGCTCTGCCGTGAGCGGATCGTCACGCTCACCGGGCCACCGGGTGCCGGCAAGTCCGCGCTCGCGCTGGCGGCCGCGAACGCGGCGGCGCTCCGGCTGGAGTGCGCGGTGACGGTCATGGACCTGGAGGCGCAGAGCGTCAGCCACCTGGGCGAGCTCCCCGGCGGGCCGCACATCCTCCTGCTCGCCAGGTGCGACGGGCAGGTCGCCGACGTGAAGCGGGCGATCCACGCCCTGACCGGGTCCGCTCCCGGCCTCGTCGTGCTCGCCACCGCCGCCGGCGTGCTCGGCATGCCGGGCGAGGTCCCCGTGGCGGTCGGGCCGCTCGAACCGGCTGCCGCGGAGGAGCTGCTCATCCGCCGGGCCGCCGCGTTCCTGCCCAGCACGTTCCACGGTCCGGACGCCCGGCACTGGGTCGATCTCATCCTCGCCAGGACGGGCGGCCTGCCCAGCGCGATCGAGATCGCCGCCTCGCTGCTCAGGACGCTCGCGCCTGACAGCCTCGCCGGTGTCCTGACCAGGGACGCCCGGGTGCTGCTCGACGGCAGGGACGCCACCGGCACCACGCTGGCCGCGCGGATCCAGCGGGCGCACCGCACGCTGGCGGAGCGTGAACAGCTCCTGCTGGCCCGCTTCGCGCGGCTGCCCGAGGAGTTCGGCCTGGCCGACGCGGAGTCCGGCTGCGCCTCCGAGCCCCTGAGCGCGAGCGCGGTCGTCCGCGGCCTCATCAGGCTCGTCGACCAGTCCTTCGTGCAGCCCGTCGACCACCCGCACGGGCGGCGGTACCGAATCCTCGAACCGATCCGCCGCTTCGTGGCGGAACACACCGAACATGAGTGAAAGGGACTATATGCACACCGCAGTCTCCGGCGTGATCGCGGACGTGGTCGCTCCCTCCGCGGCCCAGGCCGACCGGACCGGGGAGTTCCCGCGCGCCTCCGTCGAGGCCCTGGCCAAGGCCGGGCTGCTCGGCCTGACCAGCGGCGTGGAGGTGGGCGGCGGTGGGCAGGGACTCAGGGCCGCCGCCGAGGTCGTCACCGAGCTCGCCGCGGCCTGCGGATCCACCGCGATGATCACCCTCATGCACTACTCGGCCACCGCGGCGATCGAGGCGCACGGCCCGGCCGAGGTGCGCCGGGCCATCGCGGAGGGCCGCTTCCTGGCCATGCTGGCGTTCTCCGAGGCCGGTTCGCGCAGCCACTTCTGGGCGCCGCTGAGCACCGCCGAGGACGACGGGGGCGAGATCCGGCTCGACGCGCGCAAGAGCTTCGTCACCGCGGCGGGCGAAGCCGACGGGTACGTCTGGTCGAGCCGGCCCCTGTCCGGCGACGGCCCCATGACGCTGTGGCTGGTGCCCCGCGACGCGGCCGGGCTGACGGTCAGCGGCTCCTACGACGGTCTCGGCCTGCGCGCCAACGCCTCCAGCCCGATGGCGGCCGAGGGGGTTCGCGTCCCAGCCGGCGCCATGCTGGGCACGGACGGGGACGGGCTGGACATCGCGCTCGCCACCGTGCTGCCCACCTTCCTGGTGCTCAACGCCGCCTGCTCCCTGGGCGTCATCGAGGCGCTGGCGGCCAGGGCCCACGAGCACCTGGCCACGACCAACCTGGCCCACCTGGGGCAGCGGCTGGCGGACCAGCTCCCGGCCAGGTCCTCGTACGCCCGCATCCGCACCAGGGCCGACCAGACCCGGGCGTTCCTGAACGACACCCTCACCGCGCTCGAGTCCGGGCGCGAGGACGCCATGCTACGAGTCCTGCAGGTGAAGGCCGTCGCGGCGGAGGCGGCGGTCGAGATCGGCGACGAGGTCATGCGGCTCTGCGGCGGATCGGCGCTGCGGCGGGACCTCGGCATCGAGCGGCACTTCCGCGACGCCCTGGCCGCCCGGGTCATGGCTCCCACCACGGAGGCGCTGCACGACTTCGTGGGCAGGATCTCCTTCGGCCTGCCGCTGCTCGACGGAGGCGCGTCGTGACGCTCGTCATGGGAGCGGTGGCCTACGACGCGAAGGTGGTGCCGATCTGGACGGGGTTCCGCTCCTGGCTCGTGCGCAACGGCCTGCCGTTCGACTTCGTGCTCTACTCCAACTACGAGCGGCAGGTCGAGGATCTCGTCGCCGGACGCATCCACGCCGCCTGGAACTCGCCGCTGGCCTGGGTCCGCGCCCGGCGGCTGGCCGCCGCCGCCGGCCGCTCGGTGCGTCCCCTGGTGATGCGCGACACCGACCGCGATCTGCGCTCCGTCGTGGTCGTGCGCGCCGACTCCGGCATCGCCTCCGTGGACGACCTCAAGGGGCAGGTCGTGGGCGCCGGAGCCGTCGACTCGCCGCAGGCCACACTCCTGCCGCTGCAACACCTGCGCGACGCGGGGGCGCGGTTCGAGGTACGCCGCTTCGAGGTGGGGGTGGGCCTGCACGGCGACCACATCGGCGGAGAGCGTGACGCCGCCCGGGCGCTGCTGTCCGGCGAGGTGGCCGCGGCCTGCATGGTCGACGCCAACCACCTGCTCTTCAGCCGCGAGGGCACGCTGCCTCCCGGCGCCACCCGGATCCTCGCCGGCACGGCGGCCTACGACCACTGCAACATGACCGTCGCCGACTCCGCGCCGGAGGAACCCGTCCGCCGGTTCGGCGAGCTGCTCACCGGCATGTCCTACGCCGACCCGGAGGTGCGTCCCCTCCTCGATCTGGAGGGCCTCACCTCCTGGGAAGAGGGCCGTACGAGCGGATACGGCGCGCTGGAGGCCGCGGTGGACGCGAGCGGCTTCTACGACCGGGCCGGCCGGATCACCGCCGACGGTTACCGGCCGTGACAGGCCCGGCCCTCGACCTGCGGGACGTGGGGTTCGATCGGGGCGCGCACCTCCTGCTGCGCCGGGAGCTGGCACTGCTGCCCGTCGGCGGCCGGCTCGCGGTCGCCGGGACGCACGAGGCGCTCGTCGTGCACCTGGCCGCGTGGTGCCGCCGGGAGGGCCACGACCTGCTCCCGGGGGACGAACGTGATGGCCGGGTGCGCGCGTGGGTCGTCCGCGGCCGGGCCGGGCACGACCGGTGGGCCGGCGCGGAACGGGCCGGTGGATCCTCACCCGCCGGCCTGGTCGCCCGCCCCCCCTCCCACTGGGGACTGGCGGCCCGTGGCGCCCTGGTCGAGTCGGGCGGCCCGGCGGTCCCCTTCGACTTCGACCGCAAGGAGACCGTGTGGTCCGAGCTGGCGCCGAAACTGTACCTGCAGGCGGTGGCCCGGCAGTGGGATCCGGTGGCGGCCGTCGCCTGGGACACCCCGTTCGAGCTGCCCGCCGAGATCGAGGCGGCGGTCGTCCAGGTGATGACCTACCTGGTGGAGAACGAACAGGCCGCCCTGGTCATCCCGGCACGGCTGCTGGCCCGGGTGCACCCGCACTTCCGGGAGGTGATGCAGCTGCTGGCCGTGCAGGCGGCGGACGAGGCCCGGCATGTCGAGGTGTTCACCCGCCGGGCGACGCTGAGAGGCGAGGAGCTCGGGACCTCCTCCGCCGGCGGGCGCGCCTCCCTGATGTCGCTGCTGGCCGAGCCCGACTTCTCCCTCGCCTCGTTCCTGCTGTCGGTGCTCGGCGAGGGCAGCTTCCTCAACCTGCTGTCCTTCCTGGACCGGCACGCGCCCGACCCGGTCACCCGGCGGATCGTCGCCCTGGCCCACCAGGACGAGGCCCGTCACGTGGCATTCGGCATCGCCCATCTGGAAGAGCAGGCCCGCGCCGATCCCGCCTTCCGGGGCAAGCTCAGAGGAGCGATCGAACGGCGGCACGACGCGCTGGCCGACACCGCCGGCATCAACGCGGACGTGCTGGACGCCCTGACGGTGCTGGCGGCCGGCGAGTGGAGTCCCGCCGCGATCGCCCGGGGGCACGCGGCGGTCCAGCTGCTGCAGACGGAGATGTTCGAAGGGCGCAGGAACCGCCTGATCCGTCTCGGCTTCCCGCCTGACGAGGCCGCCGACCTGGCCGCCCTGCACACCCGCAACTTCATGTGAGAGCCGGTCGCGGCGTACCGTCTCGCGGTCTCACGGCCGTCAGCGCCACCGGCTCCGCGTACCGGTGGGCGATCATCGCTCTGATCGGGCAGAGCAGCCGGTACCTGCGGCCCGCCCGGGCCTCGAAGGGCAGCACCAGGCCGCGGTCCACCAACGCCGCCAGCGAGTTGAGCACCGTCCCCCATTCGACCGGCCGCGGCGTACCGGGCCCGCCGGTTTCCTCCACCCAGTCCGCGCCGATGTCCTCCAGGGCGAAGTCGCGGCGCAGGCCGGTCAGCCTGAGCAGCATGGCCCGCTGGGGCGTGATGAGCTCGCGCCAGACCAGGTCCAGGCCGGCGGTGAAGCGTACGGCCGACGGGTTGGCGCCGTCGACGAGCGCGCCCAGATCCGCGGCCGCGTGCCGGGCCAGCTCCCGCAGCGGGAAGGTCCGCAGCAGGGAGGCGAGGCTCTCGACGACGGCGGGCAGCCCGTCCGCCTGCCGGCACAGCTCGCGCACATAGGGCTGCTCCCGCGCCGACAGGACCAGCCCCGGCACGGCCTCGCCGGCCCGCCGGCGGAACAGCAGCTCCGCCGGGGCGGGATCGAGCGGCCGCAGTGCCCAGATGACCTCCCCCGAGATGCCGAGCGGGCGGGCCGCGGCCACCAGGACGGCCTGCGGGCGGCGCTCCCGGATCAGCTGCTCGACGACACCGCGAACCCGGCCGGAGGCGCAGGGGCCGCTGTCGATCACCAGCATGGCGTTCTCCGGTTCCGGGACCGCCTCCGGCGCCGGCCCGTCCGCGGTCAGACGCAGGTGGCGGACGCCGGCGAAGCCGCTCCCGGCGGCGTCGGCCGCGAACCTCGCGGCGAAACTGGCCTTGCCCACGCCGGGCGGCCCGATGACCGTGACGACGCGATGCTCGGCGAGCAGCTCGGCCATCCGCGCCAGCTCCTCCTGCCGGCCCAGCAGGTGGTCGGGGCCCGGGCGGCGCGTGCGGAGGGCGCCGGCGCCCCGCCTGTCGTGCTGCGGCGGCTCGTCCAGGCAGGCCAGGTGCGCCTGTCGCAGGAGCGTCCCCGGCCCGATGCCCAGCTCCGTCGCCAGCCGCCGCCGGATCCCGTCGTACACCAGTGCCGCCGCGCCCTGCCTGCCGGCGGCCACGAGCGCCTCGATCAGGATCGCGTGCGCCGCCTCGTCCAGCGACTCGGCATGGCACAGCGGCTCGGCCAGCGCGACCGCGGCCGCGGGAGACCCCTGGTCCATCGCCGCGCGGGCGGCGCGGATGGTCACCGCGTCGCGCTCGCTGAGGAGCGCGTCCACCAGGCGGCTGTCGCACCGCTTGCCCGGGACGTTGGCGAACGGGCGCCCGCGCCACAGGGCCAGCGCCTTTGACAGCGATTCGAACGACGCTCCGGATCCGGCCGTCCACTCGCGGAACAGCACCAGGTCGGTGCGGTCCGCGTCGAGGCGGTAGCCGGCGTCCGTCGTGGCGATCCCGACCTGCGTCCCGTTCGCGCGCAGGTAGTTGCGCAGCCTGGACATCGCCAGGTGCAGGGCGCTTCGCGGGGCGTGCGGCGGGTCGTGCCGCCACAGCACGCCCATCAGGTATTCGGGGGACAGCGGCGCCTGTGCCGCCGCCACCAGTCCCAGCAGGGCCCGGAGCAACGGAGCCTGCGGGCTGTGCAGAACTCCGTCCCTCATCAGGCCGACCGTGCCCAGCACTGCGACGTACTCTTCGCTCATCTGTGCCCGTTCTCCGAACTGACAACGATTACAGCGGACATAAACGATCAGGACAACCCAGAAGCCCAATTACTTGACGCCCGACTTGACCATGATCGTAGGAAGAGCGGCAAATGTGAACCCTCATCCTCGCAGCGAAAGGCCCGATCCGACAGGCGATCTTTCCGTACGGTTTCCGCCGCCTGTCCGCATCCCCGATTGCGTCGATAGTCCGATTCATCGCTCTGGGAGGGGGTTGACCAGCCCAGCCGCCCCCATGATCGTCTACGGCGACGGCCGTGATGCGGCCGCCCTATCGAAAGGTGTCAACCGTGGACGTAGGACGCATCTCCGCTCGGGCTCTGGTGACGGCGGCCGCCGCCGCGCTCCTCCTCCAGGCCGTTCCGGCCGGGGCCACCCCCACCGCCGCCGCCACGCCGCAGAGTGTGTGCGGCTCCGGGTACCGGGTCATCGACTCGCTGCCGATCAGCACGGGCAAGTTGTGGGCGACGGTCTACCTGCTCTACAACGGCGGCAACGGCTACAACTGCGTGGTCACCATGAAGGCGACGGACCTCGGCACCGCCACCTACACCGAGGCCCGCATCCAGGTGTCGGGATCCAGCACCATCCACCGCGACCGCGGCAACTTCACCACCTACGCCGGTCCCGTGCGGGTGAACGCGGCCGGCAAGTGCGTGCAGTACGGCGGCATCGCCTCGGACCGGGCAGGTCAGCGCTTCCAGTCGCTGAGCTCGTGGGGACACTGCGGCTGAAGGTTCGCGGTCGGCGGGTGGCTCGCGGGGAGCCACCCGCGGATCAGCGCCTGGCCCTGATCGAGACGACGTCGTACGTCGTGTCGGGGGTGGGCGGGGTGGTGAAGCGGGCGTTGGGCAGGTAGAGGCGGTTGCCGAAGGCCGCCACCGTGGTCGGGACGTCGAAGCGCTCGTCGGTGAGCCGGTCGGTGACGCGGCCGGAGGAGCCGTCGGCGCTCAGCCTGAGCACCGCGACCGTGTTGAGCCGGTTCTGCACCACGTAGAGCGTGCGGCCGGACAGCAGCAGGCCGTCGCCGTTGGTGAGCACCTCGCCGCCGAGGTCCACCTCGGTGGTGACGCCGGTGCGGGGGTCGGCCTTGAAGAGCTTGCCGGTGTTGGACTGCACGACGAGCAGGTTCCTGCCGTCCGGCGTGGGCGCGATGCCGTTGGCGTTGGTGCCGGTGGCGTACTGGATGGCGCCGGTGAGCGGGATCGTGTCGGCCTGGGCGGGCAGTGAGCCGCGGCGGCCCAGCGGCAGCCTGTAGAGCACGGGGTTGGCCGAGTCGGTGATCCAGGCGGCGTCCGCGGTGAGCAGGACGTCGTTGACGAACGAGGTGCCGGTCGCCAGGGTGTAGGACTTGATCACCGCGCCGGTGCGCAGGTCGATCACGCGGGCGTTGCCGGCGTTGCCGCCGGCCACGAAGAGCCGGCCGCGCCGGTCGGACTTGAGGCCGAGCGAGGGCGTGCCGGGACCGGTGCTGATGATCTTGCCCTTGCCGGTGCGCAGGTCGGCCCGGTAGATGGAGCCGGTCGCGCGGGACCCGAAGTAGGCCGCGGGGCCCGGCCCGATCTCGATCCCCTCCGGCTGGAACCCGTTGGGCAGCGCGAAGGTGTCGGGGAACGTGGCCGCCCGCGCGGGACCGGTCAGCGGACCCGTCAGCAAGCAGGCGAGCACTGCGCAGAGCGCGGTCTTGAGGATCGCTGGTCTCATGCGGCCCACGATCCCTCTGCCCGCAGCCGCCGCAAAGGCCCAAGCGGCGGCTTCACAGGGGATTCGGAGGTTTGATCTGGCGCAGGATGCTCTCGTCGGTGATCTTCGTGTCCTGGGCGAGCAGGAACGCCTTGCTGAGGATCAGCGACAGCCGGCCGTCCTCCTCGAACGGCAGGAACACCTTGCCGGGTGTCTTGCCGCCGACGATGCACAGGTAGACGTCGCCGGGGTCCATGAAGATGTTCGCGCTGCCCAGGTGGATCTTGTAGGTGCGCAGGTCGCCGCGGACCACCAGGTGGCGGTCGGTGAGCGTGCAGCGGCCGGCGAGGGTGGTGCGGGGCAGGATGCGCTCGAGCGCGTCGCGGCGCACCTGCGCCGACGGCGGCAGCTCCGCCTGCGACACCTCCCGCCAGTAGGCCCGCTCCCTGCCGTCGCCCCTGTCGGACCAGTCGGGGTCGGTGCCGATCGAGGTGACCGCGACGAACAGGTCGATGTCGCGCATGGCCTCGCTGAACACCAGCTTCGGCACCTCGGCCAGGGCCGCCGGCCGCCACTGGCGCCCGGCCCTGCGCTCGAAGCGGACCCGGTCGGTGGCGGCCAGCAGGGTGGCGTCCGCGTGGGCCCGCTCGTAGCGGAAGCGCACCCGCCAGGCCCCTTCGGCGAGCTCCTTCCTGGCGTCGGCCTCGTGGCCGCCGAAGTGGCCGCCGAGCCAGGTGCTCCGCCAGCCGCGCTCCTTGGCGAGGGCGTAGAGGCGGGAGTGGTCGCACAGGTGGGCGGCGAACCGGTTGGAGTAGCCGGCGCTCTCCTCCTCCGCGGGCGTGAGCAGGTAGACCTCCCGGTACGCCTGCTTGAACGGCTGGCGCAGGCGCAGTTCGGCGACGGTCTCACGCCAGGCGCGCACCTCCTCCGGGGACGCGCCGGCCGGATGCCAGAGCCGGACGTCGCCGTCGAGCACCCGGCCGCCGGCCCGGGGCAGGAAGGCGGTGCCGTCCGCCGCCCGCCAGATCAGGGCTCCGGCGATGGCGCCGGTGATGGGATGGTCGCGGTAGTGGCGGGCCCACTCGTCGTGGGGCCAGCATCGCTCGACGGCGAACAGCGCCTCCAGGCGGGCACGCTCGGCCGAGAGCGTCTGCCGCACCTGCTTGGCGACGGCCTTGATCTCGTCGGCTCCGTCAAGGCCGGTCGGCAGGCCCCGCTTGGTCCGGCCGTCCGCGTGCCTGGCGGTGATCCGCACGGTTCTCGCGTCCTCGATCGCCAGCGTGACCGTCCACTCGCCGCGCCGCCACTCCCGGGTGCCGCCGGCGGCGAGCCCGTGGCCGGGGACGGCACGCTCGACGAGCTGGGCGGCCGTCAGGCCGTGGCTGCCGGCGGCGGTGGCGAGCACGGTGTCGATCTGCTTGCGCTGCGTCCGGCCCTTGATCGCATGCTGGAGGCGGCGCAGCGTCTCGACGGCGCCCTCGCACTCGCCCAGGGCGTTGATCGCGGCACTGGCCAGCCTGGCCTCGTCGGTGACGCGGCCCCGGTGGCCGGCCGCGATCAGCACGAGCTCCTCCAGGGCGGGCGCCACGCCCGTCCCGGCGCCCGCCGGCTCCGTCAGGGCGAGGCGGATGCCCGCGCCTTCCGCCAGGGCGGCGGCCCACGCGACGCCTCTGGCCACGTCGAGGTTGGCCTCCGTCATGACCACGTGGGTCAGCGAATCGTGGCGCGGCAGCCCGAGCAGGGCGTCCAGGGCCGCCGCCACCAGCTCGGCGGCGCCCGCGCCGGCGAGCAGCTCCGTGCAGCGCCTGCGCCAGGTCTTGGTGGGCCTGGGGCCGCCCGCCTCGCTCAGGTGATCCACGAGCTCCACGAGGTGCGCGCCAGGCGCCTCTCCCAGGTGGCCCCGGACGGCCTTGCCCCAGGGGTCGATGGCCAGGGGCAGGGCGAGCGGGCTCGGGTTGGCCCGGGCGAGTGCGCGCTGCATCCGCCTGCTGTCCTCGCCGCCCACATAGCCCTCCCGCATCGAGCGCAGGAGCGCCTCCACCGGCCGCCACAGCTCCCGGCGCTCGTCCACGCCGAGCTCCCGGATGCGGCCGGCCAGCTCGCACACCCACTCGACGTCGGTGTGGCCGAGGCCGCGCCGCCCGACGGCGGTGAACAGCTCCGCCAGCTCGGCGGCGGTCCAGCCATCGGCCCGGTGGACGGCGACGGCCAGCTCGCGAGTGTAGTCGTCGGCGGACAGCCGCGCGAGGCCGGCAGCCGCCCGCCGGCACGCGTCGCCGTCGGCGTCCGCCAGCTCCCGGATGACGGCGCGCCGCACGGGCTCCGCCTGCCGGCGCAGCTCCTGCCGCTGGTCGTGCGCGGTGAGCGGCAGGTCGTCCATGGCGCGGTCGCGGGCGATCAGGTCGTCGAGCGAGGCGGTCATGGCCGGAATCATGCCGGACGGCACCGACAGGACGTCAAACCCGCACGACCTCCACCTCCAGCAGGTCCGCCAGGGCGCGCAGCTCGTCGGCGCGGTGCCCGGTGCCGAGCGCCCAGTGGTGGGAGATGCCGGTGGCGCTCCACGCGTCGGTCCACTCGCCCGGGTCGCGCCCGAAGTCCACCCGGGAGGTGGTGTTGCCGATCTTCAGGTGCGGCCCGTCCACGGTCTCGCCCTCCGACACGGCGAAGCCGAACGTGCCGTCGCGCTTCTGCAGCAGCCCGAACGCCGTCACCGGCCCGTGCGCCACGTCGAACTCCACCGACACGCCCCAGCCGCGCTTGCCGTGGAAGACGCCGAGGCCGCGCAGCAACGGCTTGCGGGCGCTGATCGCCAGGTGGGCGGGGCCGTCGTGGCCCATCTCCACGTGCCCGCGCAGGAAGTCCAGCGCCTGCAACTCGGTGAACGAGCCGCCCGCCCCCAGCCGGTCCATGATCAGCATCGCGAGGGACGTACGGAGCTCGTACTCTCCGGCTGCGGGCACGCCGCGCGCGGTGAGCAGCGACGCGCCGAGGATCATGCCGGCGCCGAGCCGCTCGTGGATCTCCCCCTCCAGCCCGCGGTGGTAGTAGGCGAGGCTGTCGAGCTCGAAGTCGGCCACCAGCCGGTCGAGGCCCACGGACACCCGGGCCGCCCACTCGAAGTCGTCGGCGGCGACGGTGCCGTCCAGCTCGAAGACCTCGCGGGCCAGCTCCATCCGCTCCTTCACCTCGGCGTCGGTGACCTTCTCCACGCGCACCCGCAGGTCGTCGAACTCCAGCACCTCGACGTGCCCGCCGAGGTTCACCGGCACCAGCGTCAGGTCGGTGGCCACGTCCAGCATGCCGGGATAGAGGTGGCCCATCAGCCCGTGCCGGCCCCGGCGCAGGGCCGCGCGCACGCCCGCCGCCTTCACCCAGCGGCCGATCCGCGCCCAGGCCCGCTCGTCCTCCAGATAGCCGGACACCGACCTGAACGGGATGCCGGCCCTGGTGAAGGTGTTGGCCATCTCGGGCAACGGGCAGGCGCCGCAGTAGGCGAGCCACTGCCCCGTGTCGAAGGTCTCGTGGTCCATCGACTCGGTCGGCTGCAGGTTGATCAGCAACACCGGCGCGCCGGTGCGCTGGGCGACCGGGAGCAGCATGGTGGCGGTCATATAGGTGGTGAGGAAACCGACGATCAGGTCACAGCCGGCCGCGCGCAGCTTCTCCGCCGCGGCCGCCCCCTCCTGGGCGTCGGAGACGAACCCGGCGTCCACCACCTCGCAGCCCAGCGCCCGCATCCGCTCCGACACGCGGGCGGAGGAGCGCTGGAGCTGCGGCAGCAGGTCCGGGAACTGCGGCCAGTAGGCGCCGAGCCCGCCCGCGACGAGCCCGACCCTGGTGCGTGGTGTGACGATCGGTTCGAGAGTCATGACGCTCTCCCTTCCTGTGGGGTGTGCTTGTACGGGCGGGCATCCGGCGCGGCTAGCGCAGGAAGGCCGCCGCGACCCCGGCGTCCACGGGGACATGCAGGCCGGTGGTGACCGGCAGGTCGCCGGCCGTGAGCGCGAACACGGCGGCGGCCACGTGCTCCGGCAGCACCTCCTGCTTGAGCAGCGTGCGCTGGGCGTAGAACTCGCCGAGCTTGTCCTCCTCGACCCCGTACACGGCCGCCCGGTTGGCGCCCCAGCCGGAGGCGAAGATGCCGGAGCCGCGCACCACGCCGTCGGGGTTGATGCCGTTCACCCGGATGCCGTGGCCGCCGAGCTCGGCCGCGAGCAGGCGGACCTGGTGCGCCTGGTCGGCCTTGGCCGCGCCGTAGGCGACGTTGTTGGGCCCGGCGAACACGGCGTTCTTGGAGGAGATGTACACGATGTCGCCGCCGATGCCCTGATCCATCAGGACGCGGGCGGTCTCCCGGGAGACGAGGAACGAGCCCCGCGCCATCACGTCGTGCTGCAGGTCCCAGTCGTCGAGCGTCGTCTCCAGCAGGGAGCGCGACAGGGACAGGCCCGCGTTGTTCACCACCAGGTCGACGCCGCCGAAGGCGAGCACCGCCTGCCGTACCGCCGCCTGGACCTGCTCCTCCGAGGTCACGTCCGCGCCGGCGGCGATCGCGACGTCCTGCTGCCGGTGGGCGGCCGCGCCGAGTTCGGCGGCGACCTTCTCGGCGGCGGCCAGGTCGCGGTCGGCGACCACCACGCACGCGCCCTCGGCGGCCAGCCGGCGGGCGGTGGCGGCGCCGATGCCGGAGCCGCCGCCCGTGACCAGCGCGACCCGCCCGGCCAGCGGCTTGGGCCTGGGCAGCCGGCGCAGCTTGGCCTCCTCCAGCTCCCAGTACTCGATCCGGAACTTCTCCGACTCGTCGATGGGCCGGTAGGTGGACAGGGCCTCGGCCCCGCGCATCACGTTGATCGCGTTGACGTAGAACTCGCCCGCGACCCTGGCGGTCTGCTTGTCCTTGCCGAAGCTGAACATGCCGACCCCCGGCACCAGCACGATGGCCGGGTCCGCGCCGCGCATCGGCGGCGACTCCGGCGTCGCGTGGCGCCGGTAGTAGGCGGCGTACTCCTCGCGGTAGCGGGCGTGCAGCTCGCGCAGCCTGGCCAGCACGTCGTCGAGCGGCGCGTCCGGCGGCAGGTCGAGCACCAGCGGGGCGACCTTGGTGCGCAGGAAGTGGTCCGGGCAGGACGTGCCCAGCGCGGCGAGCCTGGGGTGCTCGGCCCGGGACAGGAAGTCGAGCACCTCAGGGGTGTCGGTGTAGTGGCCGACCTGGCGGGCGTCGGTGCTCGCCAGGCCGCGGACCACCGGGAACAGCTCGGCGGCCCTGCGACGGCGGGCCTCCTCCGCCGGCGGCTCGTGCAAGACGGGACCGAACGGGTCGGGGCGGCCGTGCTCGGCGATGTACCGCTCGGCGGTGCGGATGATGTCGAGCGAGTTGCGCTCGCACTCCTCGCTGGTCTCGCCCCAGGCGGTGATGCCGTGGCCGCCGAGCACGCAGCCGATGGCCTGCGGGTGGGCGGCCTTGATCTCGGCGATGTCCAAGCCGAGCTGGAAGCCCGGCCGCCGCCAAGGCACCCACACGACCCGGTCGCCGAAGATCCGCTCGGTCAGCGCGGGGCCGTCGGCGGCGGTGGCGATCGCGATGCCGGAGTCGGGGTGCAGGTGGTCCACGTGCGCGGCGTCGACCAGGGCGTGCATGGCGGTGTCGATCGACGGGGCCGCGCCACCCTTGCCGTGCAGGCAGTAGTCGAACGCGGCGACCATCTCGTCCTCGCGCTCCACCCCCGGATAGACGCCGGCCAGGGCCCGGACGCGGTCCAGGCGCAGTACGGCCAGCCCCGCGGCGGTCAGCGTGCCGAGGTCGCCGCCGGATCCCTTGACCCACATCAGCTCGACGTCCCGGCCGGTCACCGGGTCGTTCGCGGCGGCCTTCGCCGAGGCGTTGCCGCCGGCGAAGTTGGTGTTGCGCGGATCGGATCCGAGCGCGTGCGCCCTTGCGAGCAGTTCCTCGACGGCGTTCATCAGGCTCCCCACCCTGCCTGGGCGCCGCCCACCCGATCGGCGGCGATTTTCGCGAAATATCCGGACTTGGCGTAGGCGGCCATCGGGTCGGGCGCCAGCCCCATCTCCTCCCGCAGCTCGGCCAGCAGCGGGCGTACGTCGGTGTTGTAGGCGTCCATCAGCACGGCGTTCGCACCGAGCACGTCACCGGCCCGCTGCGCCTCGGCCAGCGCGGACCGGTCCACGAGCAGCGCCTTGGCGGTGGCCTCCTGCACGTTCATCACCGAGCGGATCTGGCCGGCGATCTTCGGCTCGATGTTGTGGCACTGGTCGAGCATGAACGCCGTCCGCTCGGTGAACCCGCCTCCCCCGATCACCTCGAACATGATCCGGAAGAGCTGGAACGGGTCGGCCGCGCCCACCATGAGGTCGTCGTCCGCGTAGAAGCGCGAGTTGAAGTCGAACCCGCCGAGCTTCTCCTCGCGCAGCAGGAACGCCACGATGAACTCGATGTTGGTGCCCGGCGCGTGATGCCCGGTGTCCACGACGACCTGCGCCTTCGGCCCGAGCTTCATGCAGTGCGCGTAGGCGGTCCCCCAGTCGGGCACGTCGGTCGTGTAGAAGGCGGGCTCGAACAGCTTGTACTCCAGCAGGAACCGCTGCCCCTCCCCCAGCCGCTCGTACACGGCGGACAGGGCCTCGGCGAGCCGGTCCTGCCGGGCCCGGATGTCGTCCTGCCCCGGATAGTTCGTCCCGTCGGAGAACCACAGCTTGAGGGTGTCGGACCCGGTCTGGTCCATGATGTCCACGCACTCGAGCAGGTGGCCCAGCGCCTTGGCCCGCACCGCGGGATCGGGATGGGTGACGCTGCCGAGCATGTAGTCGTCGTCCTGGAAGACGTTGGAGTTGATCGCCCCGATCTCCACCCCCAGCTCGGCGGCGTGCCTGGCCAGGTCACTGTAGGAGTCCACCTTGTCCCACGGGATGTGCAGCGCCACCGTCGGCGCCACCCCCGTGTGCAGGTGCACCTGGGCGGCGTCGGCCAGCTTCTCGTACGGGTCCCGTGGCACGCCCGGCTGCGCGAACACCTTGAACCGGGTCCCTGAGTTCCCGTAGGCCCACGAGGGCGTCTCTATCCGCTGCTTCCGCAGCAATTCCTTGATCATAAGATTCCCCGAATCAATCCAGATGAAAAACTTCGGCCAGCCTGACCAGCCCCTCGTCGGGCCGGCCCACCTCGAAGAACGGCGCCATCTCGCGCTGCCAGCGGGTGTTGACCTCGGTGTCGGCCATCGCCCGCTGCGCCGCCTCGAAGTCCTCTGCCTCCAGATAGCCGACGAGCAGCCCGTCGTCACGCAGGAAGAGCGAGTAGTTGCGCCACCCGGCCGCGCGCAGCGCGTCCCGCATGTCGGGCCATACATGGCGGTGGCGCTCGCGGTACTCGTCCAACCGCTCGGGCCGGACTTTCAGCAGAAAGCACACCCGCTCCACAAGAGTCTCCTTCCCAGCGCACGCGCGCCCCCTGGGGAGCGCGCGTGCGGATGTGTCGCTTCGGTCAGAAGTCGAACTGGTCGATGTTGGAGGCGTCGAAGGTGAACGGCGGACCGAGGATGATCTCACCGTTCTCGCCGACGGTGCGCTCGCCCAGCTTGCCCGCCTTGAACGTCTCGCCCGAGGCGCCGGTGATCTGGCCCGACACCAGCGCGGCCGCGGCGTAGGAGGCCAGATAGCCGAGGTCCTTCGGGTTCCACAGGGCGAACTTCTCCACGGTCTTGTCCTTGACGAACTGCCGCATCTGGTTCGGCGTGCCCAGGCCGGTCAGGACGACCTTGCCCTTGTACTTGGAACCGGAGATGTAGCGGGCCGCCGCCGAGACGCCGACCGTGGTGGGCGAGATGATGCCCTTGAGGTCCGGATACGCCTGCAGCAGGCCCTGCGTCTCGGTGAAGGACTTCTGGTCGTCGTCGTCGCCGTAGGCGACCTTGACCAGCTTCATGTCCTTGTATTCGGGCTTGGCGAGCTCGTCCTTCATGAACTCGATCCAGGTGTTCTGGTTGGTCGCGTTGGCCGTGGCCGACAGGATCGCGATCTCGCCCTTGCTGCCGATCATGTCGGCGAGCAGCTTGACCTGGCTGCGGCCGACCTCTTCGGAGCTGGCCTGGTTGATGAAGATGTCGCGGCACTCAGGAGCGGCGTCGGAGTCGTACGAGACGATCTTGATGCCCTTGGCGCGGGCCTGCTGCAGGGGGCCGCAGACCGCGTTGGCGTCGTTGGCGGCGATGAGGATCGCGTCGTGGCCCTGCTGGGTGAGCGTGTTGATGTAGGAGATCTGCGACGACGCCGACGCGTCGGACGGGCCGACCTCCTTGGCCTCGCCCTGGAACTCCGCCGCCGCCTCGATGCCCGCCTTGTCGACGATGGTCTCGTACGGGTTGTTGATCTGCTTGGGCAGGAACGCCAGCTTCAGGCCCTGCTTGATGGGCGCGTTCGGGTCGGCTTTGGCCGCCGCGGAGGAGGCGGGGGCCTGCGGGGGCGCCGAGGTGACGGTCGACTTGGTGGTGCCGCCGCAGGCTGCGACGCCGAGGGCGAGGAGCGCGGTCAGGGCGGCGAGGCGCATCGGTCTCATGGGGATCCTTTCAGTGCCGGCCGGCCTGTGCCGGTTCGGGCTCGGCTGAGCGCCGGTTTGAGGAGGGTGACGAGTCGGGGGGTGAGCACCGAGATGATGAGCAGGAGCCCGGTGACGATCGACTGGATCTCGGTCGAGACGTCGTTGAGCATGAGCAGGTTGCGCAGCAGGCCGATGAGCAGCACGCCGGCGATGACGCCGCCGAGCGTGCCCTTGCCGCCGTCGAAGTCGACGCCGCCGAGAAGCACGGCGGCGATGACCGCGAGCTCGATCCCGAGGCCGTTGTCGGCGCGGGCGGAGCCGTACCTGAGGGTGAAGACGACACCGGCGAAGGCGGCGACCGTGCCGGACAGGACGAAGAGCACGAGCTTGATCCGCTTGACCCGGATCCCGGCGAAGAACGCGGCCTGCTCCTGCGCGCCGATCGCGTACAGCGCCCGGCCGAAGCCGGTGGCGTGCAGCACGACCGCGACGACCACGGCGAGCAGCACGAACAGCGCGACCGGGTACGGGATGAACGTCCCCGGCACGTCGCCCACCGCCAGCGCGGCGTACTGCGGCGGGAACTGGGCCACGGCCTTGTCGCCGAGCACCACGTACGCCAGCCCCCGGTAGAGGGCGAGGGTGCCGATCGTCACGGCCAGCGAGGGCAGCCCGAGCCGGGTCACCAGGAGGCCGTTGACCAGCCCGCACACCGCGCCGACGAGCACGACCAGCGGGATGATGGTCTCGATGGCCAGGCCGCCGTCCCACAGGGCGCCGACCAGGGCGCTGGACAGGCCCAGCACGGAGGCGACCGACAGGTCCACCTCGGCGGCGACCACCAGCATGGTCATGGTCAGCGCGATGAGCGCGATCTCGCCGAGGTCGCCGAGCGCGAACGACAGGTTGCCGACGGTGGCGAACCCGGGCGAGGTGAGCGAGCCGCCGGCGAACACGGCGACCAGCAGCACGCCGACCAGCACGTCCCAGCGCAGCACTCTAGCCATGGCGGCTCCTCCTCCTGAGCAGCCGGGCGACCCGCAGGGCCAGCACCCGGTCGACGCTGATGGCCAGCAGGAGCAGCGCCCCGGTGATGGCCTGCTGCCAGAACGGGTTGACCCGGAGCACGACCAGCGCGCTGCCGATGGTGGTGAGCAGGAGCGCGCCGAGGGCGGCCCCGTACACGCTGCCGACGCCGCCGGTGATGGCGACCCCGCCGACCACCACGGCGCTGATCACGAGCAGCTCCCAGCCGTTGGCGGAGTCGGCGATGACGGTGCCGAACCTGGCCAGCCAGAGCACCCCCGCCAGGCCGGCGAGACAGCCGCTGACCAGGTAGGCCACCAGGATGCGGCGCCTGACCGGCACGCCCGCCAGACGGGCCGCCTCGGGGCTGGAGCCGATCGCGTAGAACTCCCTGCCGCTGGGGTAGGAGCGCAGGTAGTAGCCGATCGCCAGCATGATCACGAGCGTGATGAGCGGCAGGTACGGGATGCCGAGCACGGCGCCGTTGCCCAGGGAGAGCAGCCCGGGCGGCAGGTCCACGGCGTTGATCTGGCGGCCGTGGGCCAGATAGTGGCCGACGCCCTGGATCACGTACAGCGTGCCGAGCGTCACGACCAGGGCGGGCACCCGGCAGAAGCTGACCAGCAGCCCGTTCAGCAGGCCGCAGGCGGCGCCGATGGCCACCCCGAGCAGGACGCCCGGCACGATCCCCCCGCCGCTCGCCAGCACGTCGCCGGTGACGAACGCGACCAGGCCCACCACGGAGCCGACCGAGAGGTCGAGGTTGCGGGTGATCACCACCAGCGACTGGCCGACGGCCAGCAGCGCCAGGATGGCGGTGTTGAGCAGGATGTCCTCGATGCCCTGCCCGGACAGGAAGTTCGGGTTGACGCCGGCGGTCACGGCGACGAGCGCGGCCAGGGCGATGACCAGGCTCAGCTCGCGCGCCCTGAACACCAGGTCGACCAGGTTGCGCGCGCTGCGGGCCCGCACGGCCGGCTCGGCGGTCGCGGTGGTCATGCGGCCCTCCCGGTGGCGGCGGACATGACGCTCTCCTCGGTCGCCTCGGCGCGCGGGATCTCGGCGGTCAGCCGGCCCTCGTGCATGACCAGCACCCGGTCGGCCATGCCGAGCACCTCCGGCAGGTCGGAGGAGATCATGAGCACCGCGATGCCCTGACCGGCCAGTTCGGACAGCAGGCGGTGCACCTCCGCCTTGGTGCCCACGTCGATGCCGCGCGTGGGCTCGTCCACGATGAGCACGGACGGCTCGGTCGCCAGCCACTTGGCCAGCACGACCTTCTGCTGGTTGCCGCCCGACAGCACGCCGACCCCGTCGGTGAGCCGGGCGAACCTGAGCTGGAGCCGCAGCGCCCAGTCCCTGGCCCGGTCCCGCTCGGCGGTCCTGGAGATGGTGACTCCCCTGCGCAGCGTGCGCAGCCCGGTCAGGCCGATGTTGCGCTCGATCGACAACTCCATGACCAGCCCCTGCTGCCGCCGGTCCTCGGGCACCAGAGCCAGTCCGGCGCTCATGGCGGCGGTGGGGCTGCCTGCCGGCAGCGGCAGGCCGGCCACGGTGACCGAGCCCGCGTCCCACCGGTCGATGCCGAACACGGCCCTGGCCACCTCGCTCCGCCCGGCGCCGACCAGCCCGGCCAGGGCGACGATCTCGCCGCGCCGCACCTGGAAGGAGACGTCGGTGAAGAAGCCCTCCCTGGTCAGCCGCTCCACCTGGAGGGCGACGTCGCCTGCGGTGGTGTCCTGCTTGGGGTAGAGGGCGTCGAGGTCGCGGCCCACCATGCGGCGGATCAGCGCGTCGTGGGTGAGGCCGGCGACGGGCTCGCTGGCGATCCAGGCGCCGTCGCGCAGCGTCGTGACCCGCTGGCACAGGGAGAAGATCTCGTCCAGCCGGTGCGAGATGAACAGGATCGCGCAGCCGTGCTCACGCAGCGCCTCCACGACCGAGAACAGCCGGGCCACCTCGTTGCCGGACAGCGCGGCCGTGGGCTCGTCCATGACCAGGACGCGGGCGTCCCGGGAGATGGCCTTGGCGATCTCGACGAGTTGCTGGTCGGCGATGGACAGCCCGCGGGCGGGCTGCTCGGGATCCAGGGTGACGCCGAGCCGGTCGAACAGCTCCCCGGCCTGCGCGCGCACGGCCCTGCGGTCGATGCGCCCCAGGGTGGTGCGGGGCTGGCGGCCCATGAAGATGTTCTCGGCGACGGACAGGTCGGGGAAGAGGGTGGGCTCCTGGTAGATGACCGCAACGCCGGCCTGCTGCGCGTCGGCGGGGCCGGCGAACGTGACCGGCTCGCCGCCGAGCAGCACCTGGCCGCTGTCCGGGCGGTGGACGCCGGCGAGCGTCTTGACGAGGGTGGACTTGCCCGCGCCGTTCTCCCCTGCGAGCGCGTGCGCCTCACCGGGAAACAGTTCGAGCGACACGTCGCGCAGCGCCCTGACGGCTCCGAACGACTTGCTGACGTTCGCGAGCGCGAGGGTGGGGGGACCACTCATGCGTCCTCCGGGCAACAAACGTTTTAAGGGGATGTTTCCGGAATCTAGGTGCTCTGCCCGCAGCCGTCAATGCCTGGACGACCTCTCTGGCGCAGATGTGATTGTTACGTTTTAATCGATGACGTGCGATTCACGGCAGTTGATCTGGGTGCCTCCAGCGGTCGAGTGATGAGTGCCGGCGTGTCGGCCGGGCGGATCGAGCTCGCGGAGGTGCACCGCTTCCCCAACCGGCCGGTGCGCGCGGCGGGCACGCTGCACTGGGACATCCTCGGCCTCCACCAAGGAGTGCTCGACGGGCTGCGCAAGGCGGGACCGGCCGAGTCGGTCGGCATCGACTCCTGGGCGGTCGACTACGGGCTGCTCGACGGCGGGGGCAGGCTGATCGGCAACCCCGTGCACTACCGCGACGCGCGCACGAACCGCTTCACCGAGCGGGTGGACCCCTACGCGGTCACCGGGCTGCAGTTCCTGCAGTTCAACACCGTCAACCAGTTGCTCACCGAGCGGCTGGAGCGGGCCGAGACGATGCTGCTGATCCCGGACCTGCTCGGCTACTGGCTGACCGGCGCGATCGGGGCCGAGCGGACGAACGCCTCCACGACCGGCCTGTACGACGTGACGCGGCGGGAGTGGGCCTGGGAGCTCGTCGACAAGCTCGGCCTGCCCCGCCGGATTTTTCCGGAAATTGTGGAGGAAACCACTCCGTTGCGGGCGGACGTGGCGGAGGAGATCGGCTACACCACCGCCGTCACCCGGGTCGCCTCCCACGACACCGCCTCCGCCGTGGTCGCCGTGCCCGCCGAGACAGGCCGCTTCGCCTACATCTCCTGCGGCACCTGGTCGCTGGTGGGCGTCGAACTGCCCGCGCCGGTGCTCACCGAGGAGAGCCGCCTGGCCAACTTCACCAACGAGGCGGGCATCGACGGCACCACCCGCTACCTGCGCAACGTCATGGGCCTGTGGATCCTGCAGGAGTGCCTGCGCGCATGGGGCGGGCCGGCCCTGGAGCCGCTGCTGGCCGAGGCCGAGACCGCGGGAACCGACGCGGTCATCGACCCCGACGACCCGTCGTTCCTGCCGCCCGGCGACATGCCCGCCCGCATCGCCGCCTACTGCGCCCGCACCGGGCAGCGGGCTCCGGACGGTCGCGCGCAGGTCGTACGATGCATCCTGCAGAGCCTCGCACTCGCCTACCAGCGGGCCGTCGCCGACGCCGTGCGGCTGAGCGGCCGCCCGGTCGAGGTCGTGCACCTGGTGGGCGGCGGCTCGCTCAACACGCTGCTGTGCCGGCTCACTGCCGACGCCACCGGCCTGCCGGTGGTCGCCGGCCCCGTCGAGGCGGCCGCGCTGGGCAACGCGCTGGTGCAGGCCAGGGCGCGCGGCCTGGTGGGCGACCTGGCCGAGATGCGGGATCTGGTACGGCGCAGCACGGGCGTGCGCACCTACGAGCCACGGGGGCACTGATGAGCACGGTGAGCATCAAGGACGTCGCGGCCAGGGCCGGGGTGTCGCCCGGCACGGTGTCCAACGTGCTCAACCGGCCCGAGAAGGTGGCGGGCAGCACCCGCGACCGGGTGGAGAGCGCGATCAGGGAGCTCGGGTTCGTCAGGCACGGGTCGGCCTCCACGCTGCGCGCCGGGCACAGCCGCACGGTGGGCCTGTCGGTGATCGACATCGGCAACCCGTTCTTCACCGACGTCGCCGCCGGGGTGGAGGACCTGGCGAGCGAGCGGGGCTACGCGGTCATCCTGGGCAACTCCTCGGGCAGCCGGGTCAAGGAGGAGCGCAACCTGCTGGTCTTCGCCGAGCAGCGGGTGCGCGGGGTGCTGATCACGCCCTCGGACGAGGACCCGGTCCGGCTCGACATGCTGCGCGACCGTGGCATCGCGGTGGTGCTGGTCGACCACCCGGCCGAGCGGCCCGACCAGTGCGCGGTGGCGGTCAACGACGTGACCGGTGGCGCGATGGCCGTCCAGCACCTGCTGGCGGGCGGGTTCGAGCGCATCGCCTACGTCACCGGGCCGGCCGCGATCCGGCAGTGCCAGGACCGGCGGCGGGGGGCCGAGCGTGCGCTGGCCGCCGGCGGCCGCGACCCGCTGGAGCTGCGGGAGGTGTCCATGCCCGCGATGACCGCCGCGGCCGGCCAGCAGGCCGCCGAGAAGCTGCTCGCGCAGGACCTCCTGCCGGACGCCCTGTTCTGCGCCAACGACCTGCTCGCGGTGGGCATGCTGCGCGGCCTGCTGCAGGCGGGGGTCCGGGTGCCCGAGGACGTCTCGCTGATCGGCTACGACGACATCGACTTCGCCTCGGCCTCGACCGTGTCGCTGACCTCGATCAGGCAGCCGACCTACCAGCTCGGCCGGGTGGCCACCGAGTTGCTGCTGGACGAGTGCGACAACCCGGACACGCACGCGCACCAGCAGATCATGTTCCAGCCGGATCTCGTGGTGCGGGAATCAACGAGGTAGTTTGGGGCAACTACCGGACAACGGGGTTGATCATGACAAACGGAGTACGCCATGTACTCGGAATCGTCGCCGGACTACTCCTGCCACCGCTGATCGCCGCAGGGTTGATCTACGGCGTGGCCGAACTCACCGTCACCGTGCAGCGGGCCTCCGCCTTCTCGTGGACAGGCGCCGGCCTGCTCGTCGCCTCGGGCGTCGCGCTGGCCTTCCTGGCGGGCTCGCGGCTGTCGCCGGTGGCCTCGCTTCTCGGCGGGCTGATGTTCGCCCTGCTGGGCAGCCTGCCGCTGCTTGAGGTGCTGAGCGGCCTGAGGATCCTGCCGCAGAACATCCTGCCGGGCCTGCTCGACGTCGGCTTCCGTGGCCTGGCCTATCAGGGGATCCTGCTGGCCATCGGCGTCATGCTGATCGTGGCGTCGCTGTTCCCGTCCCGCTGGCGGGCCCGGCCGGCCCTCGGCGCGCCCGCGCCCGGGCCCTACCATCCCTCCGGCCAGCAGGGCGGCTCCGACCCCTACCCGCGGGGGCCGTACTCGCCAGGACCGTACGTGTCCGACGCGCGGCCGTCGACCGACGTGTGGCAGCCTTCGGAGTCGCGACCGTCATCCGACCCGCGCCAGCGGCCCGACGTGTGGCAGCCGTCCGACCCGCGCCCGCCGTCCGACGGGCGGCACGAGGACACCACAAGGCCCATGCACCGCGAGTGAGCGGTGCGCGGGCTGGCAGAATGCCGCCATGCGTGACACAACGATCGTCGACTTCCTGTCCACGCTGGCCGACCGGGTTCCCGCGCCGGGCGGCGGCGCCACCGCCGCGTTGCACGCGGCACAGGCCGCCGCGCTGCTCGGCATGGTGGCCCGCTACTCCACCGGCGAGAAGCACGCCGAGCACGCGGAGGCGGTCGCCGGCGTGATCGCCGAGACCGACACGGCGGCGGCGCGCTCGCTCGATCTGGCGGAGGAGGACGCGGCGGCGTTCACCGCGGTCACCGCCGCCTACCGGCTGCCGAAGGGCGAGGAGCGCACGGCCGCCATCGCCGCGGCGCTCGTGGCCGCGGCCGAACCGCCCGCCCAGGTGGCGGAGACCGCCGCCCGGCTGGTCGAGCTCTGCGAGCGGCTGCTGCCGATCGGCAACCGCAACCTGCTCACCGACGTGGCCGCGGCGGCAGAGGCGGCGCGGGCCGCCGCCGCCACGGCGAGAGTGAACGTCGAGGTCAACCTCGGCGGGATCAGGGACGAGGGGACCCGCGACAAGCTGCGCGCCCGGCTCGCGGACGTGGACGAGACGATGGCCAGGGCCGAGCGGGTGACCGCCGAGGTGCGCGCGGGGCTGGGCTCATGAGGAAGCTGACAGGCAGGGAGCTGGCCGCCGCCATCAAGACGCAGACCACCGCGGAGGTCGCCGGTGGGCCGCAGCCGAGACTGGCCGTGGTGGTGGCCACCGACGACGAGGCGAGCCTGTGGTACGTGCGCTCGATCGCGAAGGCGGCGGCGGGCGTGGGCATCGCCGCCGACCTCGTCGACCTCGGACCGGGCGCGCGGCCGGAGCAGATCCGCGAGACGCTGGCCCGGCTCAGCGCCGACGCCGGCGTGCACGGCGTGATGCTGCAGACCCCGCTGCCCGCCGGGGCCTCGGCGCAGGAGTTGGCCGCCGCCATCGACCCGCGCAAGGACGTCGACGGCGCCAACCCGCTCTCCCTGGGCCGCCTGGCGGCGGGGCTGCCCGCGTTCGTGCCCGCCACGGCGGCGGCGGTGATGGCCCTGCTCGACCACTACGGGGTGGAGCTTGAGGGCAGGCGTGCCGTGGTGGTGGGCCGCTCGACGGTGGTCGGCAAGCCGCTGGCCCACCTGCTGCTCGACCGGAACGCCACGGTGACCGTCTGCCACTCGCGCACCCGTGACCTGCCCTCGGTCACCTCCACCGCCGAGGTGCTGGTGGCGGCCGTCGGCCGGGCCGGGCTGATCGGCGCCGAGCACGTGGCGCCCGGCGCGGTCGTCATCGATGTCGGCACCAACCCGACCGACGACGGCGGTCTGGCCGGTGACGTGGACTTCGAGGCGGTGGCGGGCAGGGCCGAGGCGGTCACGCCGGTGCCGGGCGGCGTCGGGCCGGTGACCACCGCCCTGCTGCTGCGTCACACCGCGCGGGCGGCGAACCTGCCGTGACCCACCGGTTCGACAGTGCGGGCGGCCCGCACAGGGGAGTACGACGAGTGGAGGCCGGCAATGGGTGACGTCCTGATCGTGCAGAACAGCCGGAGCGGTGGCCCCGGCCGGTTCGGCGGCTGGCTGGAGGAGGCCGGGCTGCGACTGGACGTGGTGCACGCCTACGACGGCGCGCCGGTGCCCGACCGGCTGGAGCACGACGCCATGATCATGCTGGGCGGGGGCTACCTGCCCAGCGAGGACGACCGGGCTCCGTGGCTGGCGCCGACCAGGAGGCTGGTGGGCCAGGCGCTGGCGGGCGGGGTGCCGCTGTTCGGCATCTGCCTGGGCGGACAGATGATCGCGGAGGTGGCCGGCGGCGAGGTGACCGGCCACGTGGGCGCGCCGGAGAACGGCAGCCTCCCGGTCACGATCAGGCCGGAGGCGGCGGACGACGCCCTCTTCCGCGACCTGCCCGAGGTGGTGCCCGCGATCGAGCACCACGTCGACGCCATCACCGCGCTGCCGCCGGGCGCCGTCTGGCTGGCGCAGACCGAGCGGTGCCCCTACCAGGCGTTCCGGGTGGGCGAGCAGGCGTGGGGGGTCCAGTTCCACCCCGAGGTGCTGCCGGAGCGCATCCGCGAGTGGCGGGTGGACGGGTTCGATCCGGACGAGGTGTACGCGACCGCGGTGGCCGACGAGCCGGTCTCGACGCCGATCTGGCGGGAGGTGGCCCTGCGCTTCGCCAAGCTCGTCTGAGCGCCGCCCCGGCGTGGCCGACAGGCTCAGGTCGTGTACGCGTCGTACCCGAGTTTGATCGCGACCGCCAGGCCGCAGGCTGCGGCGAGGTAGCGCAGGCTCTGGCCCGGCAGCCGCCTGGCGATCTTCGGCCCGAGCCAGCCGCCCACCAGGAAGCCCGCCGCCAGGGGGGCCGCGGCTCCCCAGTCGACCGGGCCGAACAGCGCGAATCCGAGTGCCGCCACCGCGTTGGCCAGCCCCGACAGCACGTTCTTCAGCGCGTTGAGCTTGGCGGGACCGCCTTCCAGCATGGCGGAGAGCACGGCGAACATCAGGATGCCGCCCGCGGCGCCGAAGTAGCCGACGTAGATGGCCACGGCGAACAGCGCGCACCGCATCAGCAGCCCGTGCTCGCTGTGCAGCTCGCCTCTCGGCGGGCGCACCAGCAGGAGCGAGGCCGCGCCGATCAGCCAGGGGGCGATCTGCTCGAACGTCTCCGACGGCGTCACCAGCAGCAGGAAGGCTCCGGTCGCCCCGCCCAGAGCGGTCAGCCAGCCCAGCCTGAGCACGCGTGGCCCCTGGCCCGCCAGCTCCGGCCGGGAGCCGAAGGCCGCGCCGAGGCCGGTGAAGAGCAGCGCGACGGTGTTGGTGACGTTCGCGGTGAGCGGTGGCAGGCCGAAGGCCAGCAGTGCCGGGTAGGACACGATGGAGGCGAGGCTCACCACGGTGCTGACCACCCCGGCCGCCACCCCCACACCGAGCAGGCCGAGCACCTCGCCGACGATCACGGGGACATGCTAGAGCTTGCCCGTTTTGCCCGGCTCACCGGGTGTCTCAGGCGTTCCGGACCTCGGCGGCGGCCCGCAGCCCGAGCAGGTCGAGCGCCTGTGACCGCATCTCCACCTTGCGGATCTTGCCCGTCACCGTGATCGGGAACGAGTCCACCACGTGCACGTACCGGGGGATCTTGTAGTGGGCCAGCCGCCCCGCGCAGAACTCCCTGACCGCCTCGGCCGTCAGCGGCTCGGTCCCCTGGCGCATGATGAGCCAGGCCATCAGCTCCTCGCCGTACTTCTCGTCCGGGACGCCGATCACCTGCACATCGCTGATGTCGGGGTGGCGGTAGAGGAACTCCTCGATCTCGCGCGGGTAGACGTTCTCGCCGCCCCTGATGATCATGTCCTTGATCCGGCCGACCACGTTCACGTAGCCGTCGTCGTCCATGGTGGCCAGGTCGCCGGTGCGCATCCACCGCGCGGCGTCGACGGCCTCGGCGGTCCTGTCCGGCTGGTCCCAGTAACCGAGCATGACCGAGTAGCCGCGCGTGCACAGCTCCCCCGGCTCGCCGCGCGGCACCGTCAGTCCCGTCTCCGGGTGCACGATCTTCACCTCGACGTGCGGCATCACCCGGCCGACCGTCTCGGTCCTGCGCGCCAGGTCGTCGTCGGGCCTGGTCATGGTGGACACCGGGGAGGTCTCGGTCATGCCGTAGCAGATGGCGACCTCGCGCATGTTCATCTCGCTGACGACCCGCTTCATCACCTCCACCGGGCACGGCGAGCCGGCCATGATGCCCGTCCGCAGCGTGGCCAGGTCGAAGCCGCCGACCAGGCCCAGCTCGGCGATGAACATCGTCGGCACCCCGTACAGCGACGTGCACCTCTCCTGCTCGACGGCGCGCAGTGTCGCCTCCGGGTCGAAGCCGGGCGACGGGATCACCACGCAGGAGCCGTGCGAGGTCGCGCCGAGGTTGCCCATGACCATGCCGAAGCAGTGGTAGAACGGCACCGGCAGGCAGACCCGGTCCGCCTCGGTGTAGTGGAGGAGCTCGCCCACGAAGAAGCCGTTGTTGAGGATGTTGTGGTGCGAGAGCGTCGCGCCCTTGGGGAAGCCGGTGGTCCCGGAGGTGTACTGGATGTTGATCGGGTCGTCGAAGGCGAGCTCGGACATGCGCCGCCGCAGCGCGCCCGGCTCCGCCGCCTCGGCCAGCAGCGCCTCCCAGCTCGGGTCGTCCAGGTACACGGTGTCCGCGAAGCCGATCTCCCGCACCATGGCCCGGTAGTCGCTGCCCTTGTGGGACAGGGCGCTGATCAGCAGCCGCATCCCCGACTGCTCGACCACGTAGGCGAGCTCGTGGCTGCGGTAGGCCGGGTTGACGTTGACCAGGATCGCGCCGATCTTGGCGGTTGCGTACTGCACGATCACCCACTCGGCGCGGTTGGGCGCCCAGATGCCGACCCGGTCTCCCTTCGCGATGCCCCTGGCCAGCAGGGACAGGGCCAGACCGTCGACCGCGCGGTCCAGCTCCGCATACGTCCACCTTCGGCCGGAGGGCACGTCGACCAGGGCCTCACGGTCGGGGAAGCGTGACACCGTCCGCTCGAAGTTCTCGCCGATGGTCTCGCCCAGGAGCGGGGTCTGCGCGGTGGCACTGGAGTACGACAGCATGCCCACAGTGTCAGCCGGGACGGGCCTTCCCGCCAGCCCCGATCGCCTCCGGCGCGGCGGCGCGGGGGCCAGCGGGGGCCTCTACGCCAGGGCGTCGGCGACGGCCTGGGCGGTGGCGTCCCAGATGGGACTGTCGGGGGCGATCACCGCGAAGTGATCGCCCACCATTTCCAGATATGTCACATCATCACCGGCATCGTGGGCGGCTTTCGCATACCTCCGCCCGAAGTCGAGGAGGTCCAGATCGTCCCCCGACCCCTGCACGATCAGCTGGCGCACCCCCAACGGCAGCCTGAGCATCGGGCTGGCCGCGCCGTACACACTCTCCGCCACCCCGCGCTCGCCACCCGCCGGCTGCCGCACACTCTCGGGTACGTCACCCGCGATGTCCGGCATGTGCACCGCGGCCGTCCCGAGCGCCGCGGCCACGGCCCCCGAGCTGAGCCACCGCCGGTCGCCCTCCACCAGATCCAGCACCCCTGCCAGCGACACCGCCAGCGAGACGCGGGCCCCGTCGGCCGCAGCCCGCAGCGCGAGCTGTCCCCCCGCGGAATGTCCCGCCACCGCGACCCGCGCCAGGTCCAGCGGTGCGTCCACCGCGGCCAGCGCGTCCAGGCCGGTGGCCACATCAGCCGTGGCCGCCTCCCATCCGTGCAGGTCGGGACGGCGGTACTCCAGATTCCACACGGCGAAGCCGCGCGCCACGAGGTCCTCGCAGAGGGCGTCCATGAGGTCGGCCGCCCAGATGGACCGCCAGTAGCCGCCGTGGACGAGCACCACCACCGGCAGCCTCGCCCCCGCAGTGGCCGGGGCGGCCGCGGTGGCCGGGGCGGCCGCGGTGGCCGCACGCTCCGCCGAAACCGCGCTGTCCAGCGGATCCGACCCCACCGCCCCGTCTGTGCCGCCAGCCTCCGTGCCGGTCTCCGTACCCGCCGTCGTACCAGCCGCCGCGCCGGTCTCCGCGCCGGCTGCCGGGAGGTACAGGTCCGCCCACTGCTCGCGGTGCTGGCCGTACGGAATGCGCCGGTACGGGTGACGCAGGCGGTGGACGGCGTGCCGGATGGCCCAGGTCAGGCCGCCGAGCCCGCGGCCGTGGATGTGGGTCGCGTCCTCCCCCACCTCGATGCCGTCGGCACGCCAGATGTCCAGCCAGACGACCGGGCCGAGCGGCTCCCCCATCAGCCGCCTGATGTCCTTTTCGGGCCCCGGGATGATCACGGTCACCCGGCCCTCGGCATCGCGCCGCTCCAGGCCACCGCCAGTGCCTGCCGGTTCGCGCGCGTTCTCCCGCGCCGCGGCTCCCTCCCCGCCCGGGGTGTTCGTGCCGCGTCGCGCCTGCGTACGCGACAGGACGTCCGCCGCGTCGCGGACGTGGGTGATCACGCCTCGCACGCCCAGTGCGGCGAACTCGCGCTCGGCGAGCTCGCCCAGCAGGGCCTCGTCTGCGGCCAGCCCGGGGCCGACCAGCACCAGGACATCGCTCATGAATCCCGACACTACCCAGCATTTCCCCCGCCTGGGCCCATACTCGACCTTGTAAACGCGATGAAGACGCGAGAGGCAAGAACCGGAGCTCTGACGACCGACCACGACGCATGTTCCCTGACGTAGACGCGGACGAGGTCGTGGAAGCGGCAGCGCGGCAGCCCACGGCCCGCGCCGCCCTCGGCGCTGTCCCCTCGGCGGCGCTGTCCCCTCGGCTGCGCGTTAGGTTAGGCCGGGTGCATGTGAACCAGCTTCACCCCTGGCCGGCGAGTGTCCCCGAGGCCGAGGCCATCCAGGAACGTCTCCGGCTCCACGTAGAGCTGTCCGGCCCCACCACCTTCACCACGGTGGCGGGACTGGACGTGCACTACCACGGCGACGACGCGCTGTCCGCCGCCGTGGTGGTGCTCGCCGCCGACACCCTCGCCGAGGTCGAGCAGGTGCTCGTGCACGGCAAGGCCGCGTTCCCGTACGTGCCAGGCCTGTTCGCCTTCCGCGAGCTCCCCGCTCTGGTGGAGGCGCTCGAACGCCTCACCGTCACCCCCGACCTGCTGGTCTGCGACGGTTACGGCCTCGCGCACCCGCGCGGGTTCGGCCTGGCCTGCCACCTGGGCGTGCTGACCGGCCTGCCGTCGCTGGGCGTCGGCAAGACGCCGTTCGTCGGCACCAGCGACACCCCCGCCCCGGCCCGCGGCTCGTGGTCCCCCATCGTCCTCGACGGCTCCACGGTCGGCCGCGCCCTCCGGACGCGATCCGGCACCAAGCCGGTGTACGTCTCCCAGGGCCACCGCGTCACCCTGGAGACGGCCACCGACCAGGTCCTGCGCCTGTCGCCCCGCTACCGGATCCCCGAGCCCGTCCGCCGCGCCGACCACCTGGCCAGGCACGGCGACTGACCGGCCCGCCACCGCCGCCAGGACCCACCGGCCGGTTCAGCGGCGCCAGGACCAGACGACGAGCCAGACGCTCAGCCCGAACAGCGCCATCCCGAGCGGTACGTGCGCCGCCACGGCGCCGGATCCGCCCAGCATGGACTGGACGAAGCCGAGCAGCAGCACCGCCAGGCTGACCAGGGCGGGCCACGCCGCGCCGCGCCCCGGCCGCCACAGCAGCACGGCGACGACGAGCTGCACCAGCCCGAGCAGGTGGACGGCCCCCGCGCCCGCCCCGTGCATCCCTCCCGCCGCACCGCTCATCAACTGCCCGGCCGTCACGGCCTGCACGAGCACCGCCACCATGTTGAGCAGCGCGGCTGCCTTGAACGCGGTCAGGAATCCGCTTGCCCTGGCGACCTGGGTGACCACTGGACTCTCCTTCGATGGGTGAGGAGATCAGGATCTTGCACCGCCGCCCGGCGGGCATCCACCGCTGGTCGTCTCCCGCACTACACCCCCGGTCGTACGTCAGCCCCCGCGCGTCGGAAGACAGGGGCGATGGACGTGCGGGAGCGCCGCCGGTTCTCCCCGAGGGCGGCCCTCAGGCGGTGGGATGGGCCCCCGAGCGTTCGAGCGGCGGCAGGACCGCCTGGGCGTCCGCGCCTCCGATCCAGAGGCCGATCATGAAGGCAGCCGTCGCCTCCAGGAGCTTCGCCCGGCCAAGACCGCCGCCGTACACCGGTGTGCAGCCCAGGTCGGTGACCAGCGTGCGGGCGGTCGCCAGCGCGTGCTCCTCGTCACCGCACAGGGGCACGGCCAGCGGCCGGCCGTCGAAGACGGGCGGCGTCATGCGCCACACGTCCACGTGGCACAGGTTGAACGCCTTCACCACGTGCCCGCCGGTGAGCTCGGCGATCAGCTCGGCCAGCGAGCGCGATACGTCATAGGCGTCGGGACTGACGGCGTTCGTCACATCGATCACCGGCTTTCCCCGCAACGCCGGCTCAACTGCTCGCAGCACGTCGTGCAGGCCGGTTTCCATGACGGCCACCATCACGACCTCGCCATAACCGGCCGCCTCCGCCCACGTCCCCGCCAGGGCGACCCCCGGCCGGGGCGCGACGACGCCGGCCCGGGACGAGGCGGCATCGGTGGGGAGCGCGGCGGTGGCCGTCATCCGCTGGGCCAGTGCGGTGCTCCTCGCCAGATCCCGGCCGCTGATCATGACGTCGTGGCCCGCCCGGAGCCACTGGGTGCCGAGGGCGTCGGCCATGTTGCCCGCGCCCAGGATTGCGATCCGCATGTTCTTCCTCCGCGTTTGAGTACCTTGAGGAGGACTGTAGGAATGTCGTCACGCACCATCCGGTGCCTAACGGAGGCCCCCGTTGTTTCTCGCCGACTGCCAGGCCCGGCTCGCCTTCGACCTGATGTCCAACACCTGGAACGCGGTCGTCATCTGGTCGCTGCGTCACGGCCCCCGCCGGCCGGGCGATCTGCGTACGCGGATCGGCGGCATCAGCCCCAAGGTCCTGACCGAGACCCTGCGCCGCCTGGAGGCCAACGGCCTGGTGACGCGGCAGTCCTACGCGCAGGCGCCACCGCGGGTGGAGTACGAGCTGACGGACCTGGGCCGGACGCTGCTGGAGCCGATCGGGACGCTGGGCGAGTGGGCCTTCGACCATGCCGACGAGGTCATGGCCGCGCAGGACGAGACGCCTGAAAGATCATGATGACGCGCATGCCCGCCGAGGCGGGCGGGCAGGCGTCAGCCTTTCAGGTCACGTACTCGGCTCCGGCCAGCGGCAGCAGCTCGCCGGTCTCGGTGGCGTCCAGCACGTAGGCGGCGTACGCGGTGACGTCCTGGCCGCCGTCGCGGTGCGCGAGCCGCACCGCGCTCACCCTGTCGCCGTCCACCTGCGCCTCGACGGGCCGGTACGGCTGCAGCACCCGCAACCGCCCCGCGCCCCGGTACGGCGCGAGCATCGCCTCGATCACCGCGACCGCGACCCTGGGCTCGTGGCAGAGCCGGCTCACGTGACCGGCGCCCGGGTTCAGCTCCTGCCAGGCGCGCGCCCGCTCGGTGAGCGGGTAGTGGTCGCGGTAGTAGCGGCGGATGCCGTCGCGCAGCGCCCGGTAGCTCGCGGTGACGCCGAACCGCTCCACCCAGGTGTGCTCGTCCGGCGGCACCGCCTGGCTGGTGAGCTGGCCGCCCAGCCAGTCGTACTCCTCGGTGAGGATCACCGTGCGGCCCGCCCGCAGCAGGGCCAGCGCGGCGGCCACGCCGCCCAGCCCGCCGCCGACGACGACCGCGTCTGCCGATATCTCAACCACGTGGGGGATTACCTTTCCTCGTTCTGTACGGGTGCGAGCGTCGATCCCTCGATCAGCTCGCACGGCAGGAGTTCCCGCGGGGCGCCGCCGCTCTCCAGTACCTGCGTCAGCAGCTCGACGGCCCTGCGCCCCATCTCGCGCCGGGGGATGTGGAACCCGGTGAAGTCGATGTCGGTGTGCACCGGCGTGGTGTTCGCGCCGAGGACGAGCACCGACAGCTCGTCCGGCACGGCCAGACCGCGTTCGCGGGCGGCCTGCACGATCGCCACGCCGTCGGCCAGCTCCTCGGTCAGGACCGCGGTCGCGCCGGAGTCGAACAGCCCGTCGGCCGAAGGCAGGCGCACCCCTTCGGCGCCGGTCGCCGCCACGCCTTCGGTGAACCCGCGCAGCCGGTCGGCGAGCGACTCGGCGCCCAGTCCGGCGCCGACGTAGGCGATGCGCCGGTGGCCGAGGGCCGCGGCCCGCTCGACGAGCGCGCGGACCGCCCGCGGGTAGTCGGCGCCGACGTACGGCACCGGCCCGCCCGCGTCGTCGCGGCGGCCCACCGACACGAACGGGACGTTCTCGGACAGCAGCCTGGCCAGGTCGCCGCGGTCGACCGTGCGGCCGAGCAGCACGCAGCCGTCGGCCAGCCGGATCCGGCTCTCCGAGCTGAATATCCGCCGCCGCTCCCCCTCCACCACCTTGGCGCTGGTGAACAGCAGCAGGTCGCAGCCCGCCTCCTCGGCGCACTCCTCGATGCCGACGAGGAAGGGGTGGTAGAAGTCGGCGCTCTCGGCCGGGAACACCGCCTCGTAGGTGAACACGCCGAGGATGCGGTTGCGCCGGTCGGCCAGCCGCCTGGCGACGGGGTCGGCGACGTAACCGGTCTCCCTGATCACCTGCAGCACCCGGTCGCGGGTCTCCAGGGAGATCCTGACCTCGCCGTCCGCCCGCCCGTTGAGCACCAGCGACACCGTCGTCTGGCTCACTCCGGCCATCCGCGCGATGTCCTGCTGCGTGAGGCGCCGACCTGAAACAGTCACAGTACGTGTCATCCCGTCCTGGTGATAATGCGCATTAGCGAGTCATTGTTGAACCACGCCGACAGGACGACCTGGGATAATTCGTATTATCAGGCCAACACCCAGTTCCGGGCACCGCCACGTTACGTGACTGTGATCAGGCGAAGATCCGCTCCAGGACGGCGGCCACCCCGTCCTCGTCGTTGGACAGCGTCCGGCGCTCCACCGCCTCCACCACCATCGGGTGCGCGTTGGCCATCGCGTAACCCGCCCCGGCGAAGGTGAGCATCGCCAAGTCGTTCGGCATGTCCCCGAACGCCACCACCTGCGCCGCCGCCACGCCCATCCGCTCGCACAGCGCCGCCAGCGTGCCGGCTTTCGTCACCTCCGCGGCGCTGATCTCCAGCAACCCCTGGACGCCCGAGTGGGTCACCTCGGCCTGCCCCTCGATCGCGGCCACGGCGGCGGTGAACATGTCGTCCAGCGGGTGCGAGTCCGACCAGACGAGCAGCTTGACGATGGGCTCGCCCTCCGCGCACACGTCGGGCACCGGACGCCAGAAGGGCAGGTCGACGGGCAGGTGATTGCGGTAGCCCGGCTGGAACAGCACGCCCCTGCCGGTCTCCGCCGCGAACGCCACGCCGGGCAGCGCCTCGGCGAGCGCGCCGAGGACCTTCGCGGCCGCCGCCGGGGCGATCGGGGAGGTGGTGACGATCTCGTCGGCGGACACGTCGTACACGACGGCGCCGTTGCTGCAGACAGCCAGGCCCAGCTCGCCGGTCTGCCTGGCGATCGGTTCGAGGGCGCGGGGCGGGCGGGCGGTGACGAACACGATCTCGGCGCCGGACCGGCGGGCCAGGCGGAGCGCCCGCCGGGTGCGCTCGGACACCGAGCCGTCGGTGCGCAGGAGGGTGCCGTCCAGGTCCGTGGCCACGATGCGAGGAGGAGTCACGCCCCGATTATCGACGCCCGGCCTCGCCGCCCGGCCGTCGAGTCCCCCGCTTCCCGCACACGGTCACAGCAGGTCGCCCCCTCCCCTGCCGGTCACCCGGATCAGCCGGAACTGTAGGGTTCGGCCGTGGCTTCCTCCCCCCGCCCGGACGACCGGGTCTCGTCGGCGTTCCGGTTCGCCACCGAGCTGGTCGCCTGGGTCTCCGCGCCGTGGGCGCTGGTCCCTCATTCGGTGCCACTGGCCGTGCTGTCGGTGGTGGTGCTGATCGGCCTGCCGACGGTCTTCGCCACTCCGGGCGACAAGAAGCAGGTGCTCGTCCCCGTGCCGGGCTTCGTGACGATCTCCCTCGTGCTGCTGCAACTGGCCGTGGCCGTGGTGGCGGCGTGGATCGCGTGGCATCCGGTGGCCGCGGCCGTCGTCTCCGTGCTGGCCGCCGTCACGGTGGTGCTGGAGCTGCCCCGCTGGCGCTGGCTGCTGAGCCGCTAGTGTCCTGCGTCTGAGATTCGCCGGCGATACCGGGCGAGGGATTCGAGGATCTCGTTTGCGGTCTTCTTCCCTACGAATGGGCGTGGGTTGTCGTTCCACTGAGTGATCCAGTCTCGGATCAGCTTCCAGGGACTGGACGCTCCTGTGGACACCGCGCCGGCCACTAGGGTGTGTCGGGCAGCAACGGACGCATGAAGGTGCGCTCGTAGCGCAGTACGCAGCCGCTCTCGTCCCTGATGCGATCCGCCTCGATGAAGTCGCGATCCCGGCCGAACAGCGTCCGGTACTCCTCGTACGCAGCGAGGCTGGGAAAGCTGAACAGGGCGAGCGCCTTGTCGCTGGCGCCCTCCCCCGGCAGGAAGTACCCGTGGTGCGTGCCACCGTGCCGGTTGACCAGTTCCATCCAGCGGCGTCCGAAGCGCTCGAATGACTCGATCTCCGCCGGGTCGATCACGTACTCCACCACACAGGTAATCACACCATGAGGCTAACGCTGTGAGCGCACCGGCCGGGGGCTCGGGAACCGCGCCTCCATCTGCCGCTGAGACTGTCGCGATTCAACCGGCACGGGCACCACCCAGCCCGGCCGCGATCCGGCGAACCCATGCGGTCACGGCACTAGATGCGCATCTCCGACGGCAGCAGGGTCGCGGCGTTGACCAGCTCCATGCCCAGCAGCTCGCCGGAGGACGCGAAGTCGAGCACGACCTCCTCCGCCACCGTCTGTCGTACCGCGTCACCGGGGACTATTTCGTGCTTCATCGCGATATAGGCGATGTCGTGGTCCTTGTCCCAGTTCACGTACACGATCTGCGGCCGCCTGCCCACCGGCTCGTCGTCCCAGCTCAGCAGGCCCTCCTTGGCCTCGTGCGAGCCGGTGAGCGCGGCACGCACGGTCGCCACCGCGAGCTCCACCGCCGCCAGCGAGTCGACGCCGGTCACCTTCCGCTCGTGCTCCCAGCCGGCGAGCCCGTCTACCCGGTACGGGCACGACCACTCTCCCGTGGGTTCCTCGTACGGCAGCCCGATCGTGACGGTCACCTCCCCCATCGGCTCGGTGCACAACGTCAGCGTCCGCCGGGCGATCTCGTACATGCCTGCTGACTACCCTCGCCGACGCCCCCGAAAGACCGATTGGACCCTCCACTCTGGCGGACATGCCGGACATAACGAATCATTGACGGGGTGGGAGCCCCATATATCAGCCGTCAAAACCCCATACGTGTGGCTTCCGCGCACTAGTCTGCCTAGGTCGTGAGGGGGCCCAGGATGAACGAGTCGTTCGGGACGCGGTTGCGGGCGAGGCTCGACAAGTACGGACCGCTCTGCGTGGGGATCGACCCGAGCCCGCAACTGCTGCACGCGTGGGGACTGGACGACTCCCCCGCCGCCCTGGAGCGGTTCAGCCGCACGGTGGTGGACACGGTGAGCGACCTGGTGGGGATCGCGAAACCGCAGTCGGCCTTCTACGAACGCTGGGGCAGCCGCGGCGTCGCGGTGCTCGAACGGGTGATCGCCGACCTGCGCGACGCGGGCACGCTCGTCCTGCTGGACGTCAAGCGAGGCGACATCGGCAGCACCATGGCCGCCTACGCCGAGGCGTACCTCGACCGGGGCAGCCCGCTGGCCGCGGACGCGGTGACCCTGAGCCCCTACCTGGGCTTCGGCAGCCTGCGGGGGGCCATCACCTCGGCCGTCGCCAGTGACGCCGGCGTCTTCGTGCTCGCCCGCACCTCCAACCCCGAGGCCGGCGACCTGCAGAGCGCGGTGTCCGGCGAGGTCTACGCGGGCGTCCGGGCGGCCAACGAGGGCCAGGTCCCGCTGGGCTCGATCGGCGTGGTCGTGGGCGCCACCGTGACCTCGCCCGGCTACCCGCTCCAGCAGCTCAACGGCCCGATCCTGGCGCCAGGGGTGGGCGCGCAGGGCGCCTCTCCCGCCGACGTGGGCCGCCTGTTCGCGCCCGTACGGCAGGCGGTCGTCCCGTCGGTGTCCCGGGCCGTCCTGTCGGATCCCGCCAAGCTGCGTGACCAGGTCCGGCACTACCAGAGCGAGTGCGCCCACCACCTGTCGTCGTGACCGCCGATCACCCCGTGGGGCCGACGTCGGGGCGCGTCTCCTCGCCCGCGTCCCCGCCGTCCCGCTCCTCGTCTTCTTCCGCGCTCTCGTCCTCGTCGCTGGCCTCGTCGCTGGCCTCGTCGTCCGCGGCGGGGTCGTCCCTCGCCTCCGGGGGGTCGGCGGGGATCGGGCGGCGGGCTCGCTCCGTACTGGCCCCCGAGCGCTCCGCGACCACGTCGCTCTCCCCGCCCAGGCCGTTCGCCGCCTCCGGCGGCTCGTCGGGTCTCTCGCTCATCCCCTGCCTGTGCCCCGCGCGCGCCGTCTGATGCGGAACGTACGCCCCATCTGCCAGAAAGGTCGTGCGGGCTTCCCCGCCCCGCGGGACCGGGTCTCAGCGGGCGATTCTGAAGCCGACGTGGGGTGAGCGTTCCAGATCCGGATGGGTGCGGAGCAGCTTGACCGTGTCGTCGGCCGCGACGTACCACTCCGAGCCCACCGCCACAGGCCCGGGCCCCTTGAGGATCACGAACCTGGTACGGCCGTCGGAGTGCTCGCTCTCCGTCAGGTTCCACAGCGCGGCGGGTCCCCGCCACTCGTACTCGGTCGGCAGTCTGGCCCCCGCCCACTCGGCGTAGGCGCGGGCCTCCTCCAGGGTCACGTGCGTGACGGGCGCGCCGGTGTCCTCGCCCAGCCACGGATGGCCGGGGTCGAACCGGGCGTACTCCCCGTTCGTCACCTCCCGCTCGGCGCACCCGCCCGCCTGCCGTACCCGCCGGGTCTCCGTCCTCATGGCGTGCAGGCGGGGCGGCAGCGGCTTCCACGCGTCCACGAAGGGCGCCTCGCCGTCGAACCCGCACTCCCGGACGCGGTAGGTGATGTCCACCGTCGCGGGCTCGCCTCGCAGCGGGCGGGCACGGCGCGGCAGCCGTGCCGGAAAGGCGGTGTCATCACTCCACGTCACGTCCGCGCGGTGGGCCCGCACGGCGTCCGCCACGTCCCTCCGTACGGCGAGGACGGCGCCCACTCCCCTGGCCGGGATCGTTCCTCGCAGGTCGCCGGGCAGTTCGGTGCCGTGGACAGCGTCGAAATAGCGCATGTCCCGATCCACCGGGATGCCCAGCAACGACCCGCTGTACGAACTGGCGGACCTGTTGACGATGGTCCACAAGGTGACCTCGTCGCCCTCCCATCGGGAGGCGGGCACCTGCGGCCCGGCCTCGTCCACCAGCGGCGTCCACTCGCCCGAGGCGAACAGCTCGGCGTGCGCGCGCTGCACCGGCAGCATGGCGCGCAGGATGGCCCGATCGCGCGCGTTCCAGCCGGCCCAGGAGCCGAACACGTTCTCCCAGACGAGCACGCCGCAGCCGTTCATCCAGGCGGAGTGCAGCTCCTCGGAGTGGTCGCGGTGCCAGCGGCGGGTGTGGTGCAGCATGTGCCGCCGCTCGTACCACTTCGTCTTGATGACGCCCGGCCACGCGGAGTCGGCGAACCACTGCGCCCACGACATGGCGTGGTCGCCCACCCGCTCCAGCGGCACCGCGGACTCGCTCTCCAGCGCGGGACCCAGCTCGCCGATCCAGGCCTCGCCCGCCTTGAGCGTGTCCAGGAACAGCCCGTCCGGCCGAAATTTCCGCACCACTCCGGACAGCCCGGCCCGATGGTCCTCGGGCCGGGTGCCGTGGTCCCACGGGTTGTAGTCGAAGATCACCCGTACGCCCGCGGCCCTGAGCTCGCCGACCAGCTCGTCGAGGCCGGGCACGTCGCGGTAGAGGTCGAACTGGTTGCGCTCGCCGATGCCGATCACCGGGTACGCGTGCCACAGCACCACCGCGTCGTACCCGCCGAACTCGCGCCGCCCGTGCTCCAGGAAGGCGCCGGGAGTGAACTCCCGCCCGTTCCAGAGCAGCTCGTCCCACAGCCACGCGACGCACACGGAGAAGCATCCCCGCGTCCACGGCGTGTCCGGGTACGGATTCCGTACGGCCGAGTGACGCTCGCGGGCGCCGTCGCGCCAGCGGGTGAGCGCGGCGCGCCAGGCGCCGCGGTCGGCGGGGTCGTCCGGGGCCGCGAGGATCTTGGCCCGGTCCAGGCCGGTGAGGTCGGCGTCCGGATCCAGCGGCACCGCGGCGGGCAGGTCGATGTCCCGGGGCGCTTCCACCCGGAAGCCTCCCGTTCGGGAGGCTTCCGTACCAGGGGCTTTCATCAGAGCGGCCTCACACCGAGGTCATCCGTCACGACAGCGACGCGTCGATCTCCGCCCGGGTGGGCATCGACGTGCTGGCCCCCTCGCACCGCACCGACAGCGCCGCCGCCGCCGAGGCGAACCGCAGCGCGTCCTCCGCCTCCCGCCCTTCGGCACGGGCCACCGCGAAGGCTCCGGCGAAGGTGTCGCCGGCCGCGGTCGTGTCCACGGCCTTGACCTTGACGGCCGGCACCCGGATCCGTTCGCCCGAGCCCGACCCGTACAGCGCGCCCTGCGACCCCAGCGTGATGACGGCCTCGTCGACCCGCTCCAACAGCGCGTCGAGCGCCGCCTCCGGGGTGGCGGCGCCGGTGATGCCGGCGGCCTCGTGCTCGTTGGGGAGCAGCAGCGTGACCGCGTCCAGCAGGGCGCCGGGCAGCGGCTGCGCGGGGGCCGGGGTCAGGATGACGGGCACGGCGGCCTCGCGGGCCGCCCTGGCGGCGGCGATGACCGCCTCCATCGGCAGTTCGAGCTGCAGCAGCAGGGCCTGCGAGGCGGCGATGACGGCGCGCTCGTCGCCGGTCGGGCCGCCGATGGTGCCGTTCGCGCCGGGGACCACGATGATCGAGTTGCCGCCCGCGTCGTCCACCACGATGTGCGCGATCCCGCTCATGCCGGGCGCCTGGCGCAGCAGCTTGACGTCCACGCCGGCGGCGGCGAGGGTGTCGCGGATCTCGGCGCCGAAGGCGTCGTCGCCCACCGCGCCCAGGAACGCCACCTGCGCCCCGGCTCTGGCGGCGGCGATGGCCTGGTTCGCGCCCTTGCCGCCGGGAACGGTGCGGAACTCGCGCCCGGTGACCGTCTCGCCCCGTCGGGGAGCCTCGGAGACGTAGGCCACGAGGTCCATGTTCGCGCTGCCGAAGACCGAGATCATGGATGCATCAACTCCTGCGTGCGGCGGGCCAGCTCCTCCAGCGCGATGCCGTCGAAGCCGGTGAGGCTGCTGGCCAGGCTGTCGCGCATGGTCCACTGCGCGGGGACGCCGCCGTTCAGTGCCCCGGCGATGGAGCCGGCCGTGGCGCCGGCGGAGTCGGTGTCCCAGCCGCCGGCGACCGCTCCCGCGATGGAAGCGGTGAAGTCGCCGCGGCCGTGGATCAGCGTGGCGGCGATCAGAGCCGCGTTGTTGATCGTGTGCACCCAGTGCAGGCTGCCATGGCGCTCGTGCAGCAGGTCGATGACACGCTCGAAGTCCGGTTCGCGAGCCGCGTCCTCGACCGCCCGCCGGACCGCAAGGTGCAGCCGGGAGCGTGGCGGCACCACGGACAGGCCGGCCTCGACCACCTCTTCCACGGAGTCGGCGACCATCGAGGCTGCGCACATGGCGGCGACGAACATCGCCCCGTAGACACCGTTCGCCGTGTGGGTGAGCCGGGCGTCACGCCAGGCGTACTCGGCTGCGGTGCCAGGATCGCCGGGATTGATCCACCCGTACACGTCCGCTCTGATCAGCGCGCCGATCCACTCCCTGAACGGGTTGTGGCGCGTCGCCGTCTCCGGCGGCTCGACCCCCGCCAGCAGGTTGCGGTAGGCGACCCGCTCGGCGGTGAACGTGCGCCCGGCGGGCAGCTCGTCCAGCCAGAGCCTGGCCACGTCGTCGGTGGTGAAGCCCCGGCCGTGCCGCTCCAGCACGGACAGGGCGAGCAGCGGGAAGTTGAGGTCGTCGTCCTCGGGGATGCCGTCGATGTTCTCGGCGAGGGAGTTGACGGCGCTGCGGCGGTTCCACGGCCAGCGCTCGGCGAGCTCGCCCGGCAGGCCCTCGGCGGTGAACCAGCCGCGGATGGGCCAGTTGCCGGTGGCCTCGGCGAGCTGCCTGATGCCCTCGCGCGGGATCTTCTCGACGGGCTTGCCCAGCACGCACCCGGCGGCCCGGCCGACCCAGCCGCCCAGCACGCGGTCGCGGGAGGCGACGTGGCCGGGGCGCGGCTGCGGCCAGCCGGGGCAGGCGGCGATGATCGCGATCAGGTCCGTCGGCTCGTCGAGCGGCGAGCCGATCGCGTCCAGCTCGTCGAGGAGCTGCTCGGCCAGCGGCCGCAGCTTCTGCGCGCCCGGCTCGGAAGCCCCGGCGCGGGGCGGGGCGTCATGGCCGCCCGCGGCGTGCCACCGCTCGGCGACGGCGGCGATCCGCCCGCCGTCCCTGCCGTCCTCGGCGGCCTGGCGGAGCTCGTGCCCGACCAGGTCTTCCGGCTGCACCCAGGTGAGGCGGATCATCAGGCCTCCAGGAGGCCGGCGAACGCGGCTTCGTGGGCGCGGCGGCGCGTCACGTCACCGGCGTGCACGCGCCGCGCCACCTCGGCGATCGCCCGGCCGGGCGCCACCAGGTCGGTGCGGCTGGCCGTGCCCACCTGCTCGACCCACTCGCCCGGCACCGCGGCCAGGCCGCCGAGCGCGCCGGCGATGGCGCCGCCCATGGAGGCGATCGAGTCGGCGTCGCGGCCGTAGTTCACCCCGCCCAGCACCGTTTCCCGGAAGTCGCCCTTGGCGATCACCAGGAAGGCCAGCGCCAGCGGCAGCTCCTCGATGCTGTGCGTCCGGCTCGGGCGGCGAGCGCCGAGCCCCTGGTCACGGTAGGTGTCGGCGACCGTGTCGTAGGGCCGGACGGCGGCGCGGAGCGCGGCGAACGAGCCGTCCCAGTGGCCCAGGCCGCGGGCGGCCTCGCACACCGACTCGATGGCCGCCCTGGTGCCGTCCTTGGCGAGCCTGAGGCAGGCCGACACCACGGAGTCGGCGGTGGCGCCCGGCCGCATGGCCTCCGCCACGGCCGCGGCCATCACACCGGCCGCCTCCCGGCCGTAGCTGGACTGGTGCGCGCCGGTCAGGTCGATGGCCTCGGCGTAGGCGGCGTCGGGGTCGGCGGCGTTCACGATGCCGATGGGCGCCACGTACATGGCCGCGCCGCAGTTGACGATGTTGCCGACCCCGGCCTCGCGCGGGTCGACGTGCCCGTAGTGCAGGCGGGCGACGATCCACTTCTCCGCCAGGAAGATCCGCTGCAGCGGCAGCGCGTCGGCCTCCAGCTCGGGGATCCACTGCCGCTCCCCCATCAGCTCGGGCACCATGTGCTCGGCCATCGCGTACGCGCCGAGGTGGTCGCCCACCTTCTCGTAGACGCGGATCAGCGCGTGCGTCATCAGGGTGTCGTCGGTGATGTGGCCGTCGCCCTTGTGGTACGGCGCGATGGGGCGGGCGTTGCGCCAGTCCTCGTTGAACGGCGGCACGATGCCTTCCACCTGGCCGTCGTAGCGCTCCACGATCTGTTCGGGGGTCCAGCCCTCGGTGGCGCCGCCCAGCGCGTCACCGACCGCCGCCCCCGCCACGCAGCCGATCGCCCTGTCTTCAAGCGGCGTCGTCATGAAAGTCCCTCCGTCATGTCCATGAGATCCAAGCCTGCCAGTTCGGGCAGGCAGCAACCGGCGAGCGTGCGGGCCGGTGCGATCCACCCCTCCGGGATCGCACCGTACCCGCCGCAGGCTCCGGTCAGCGCGCCGGTGAGTGCCGGCGCGGAGTCGGCCAGCGCGGCCAGGCAGGCCGCCGCCGGCACGGCCAGGCCGAGCGAGCCCTGTGACACCTCGGTCAGTGCCAGCGCGACGGGCACCGTCTGCGCGGCGCCCACGCCGTAGCTGTAGACGTGGTCGAGCAGCGCGGCGTCGAGCGCGGGCACGGCGCCGAACGGGTCGCCCGCGGTGCGCGCGACGTCAAGCGCCAGCCGCGCGTTGTGCCCGATGGCGGTGTCCTCGGGCAGCACGGCCAGCGCCGCCCGCACCGCGCCGGCCGCGGAGCCGGTCGCCACCGCCTCGGCCACGGCCGCCGCGACGGCCCGCGCGCCAAGAACGCCGTCGCCCGAGTTGGTCACCTGGGCGTCCTGGTCCGAGTCCCTGCCGAGGGCGCCGAAGGCGACGGCCCTGATGGCGGCGGCGTCGTCGAAGTGGTGCGGGTTGTCGTGCCCGCTGGCCGGCGGTTCGAGCCCTCGGGCCAGGTTGTCCAGCGCGGTCGCCACCGAGACGCGCGCCCTGATGTCCTCGCGCCCGGCCAGGCTCCGGAACGCCTCGGCCCGCGGCCGGTCGATGGTGAGCAGCGTCCAGGCGAGCCACTCGGCGTCGTCGGACGGGCCGACGGCCAGCGGCGCGGGCGGCTGGTTGAGCGCGAACGGCACCGGCAGCGTGGTGAGCCGGTGCTCCTCGGCGAACGCGTCCAGCTCGCGGTGCAGCCGCCTGCTCCACGGCGCGTGCAGCGCCGATCGGTGCCTGGTGGCGGGCCAGCCCGCGGCGTCTCCCACGGCGAGCCCGATGAAGGCTCCCGTGATCCTGTCCCCCGACATCGTTTCCTACAGTCCTTCCACCGGTCTGGACGCCAGCTCGTCCGCGACGTCGAGCACATGTCTTCCCGCGACGAAGGGCAGGCACTTGCCGGTGACCGGCCCGATGCGCGCGGCCCATCGCTCGGGCACGCCGCGCTCGCCCTGTCCCGCCCCGGCGACGGCGCCGGCGATGGCGCCGATGGTGTCGGCGTCCCTGCCCAGGCTCACCCCGAACGTCACGGACGCCTCGACGTCGCCCCGGCCGGCCAGGTAGGCGGCCAGCGCCAGCGCGACGGCCTCGGGCGCCACGTCGGTCCACGGGTAGTGCCTCACCACGACGGCCTCGTGCAGCGCCTCGACGAGCTCCTCATGGGCGGCGGGCCCGGCGACCACGTCGCGGACCCGTGCGATGTTCCTGGCCGTCCACGAGTCGGCGGGCACCACCGACAGCGCGGCCTCGACCACGTCCGGCGGCGCGGCGCCCGCGATGGCGGCGGCCACTGCCCCCGCGATCGCGCGACCGCCGAGAATGCCCTCGCCGGACCCGCTCACCTGCCCGTCCTCCGCCACGAGCCGGGCCGCCTCGCCCGGATCGCCGGGACAGAAGATCCCGTACGGCGCGGCCCGCATGGCCAGTCCGTCGGACCAGCCGTGCTGGTGCGCCAGGCCGCTCAGCGGCGGCTCCAGCCCCCGCCGCAGCGCCTGGACCGTGCCAAGTTCGGAGAAGCCGGCCCCGCGCATCGGCCCGTCGACCAGCGGGATGATCTGCTCCCGGTAGGCGGCGGCCACCAGGGCCGAGGTCAGCTCGTGCCCGTGCGCGACCAGCAGGGAGGCGGCGAAGATGGCGTACTCGGTGTCGTCCGTGCCGCCGCCCTCGATCTCGGTGAGGCGCCCCCACTTCTGGCGGATCTGCGCCGGTGAGAGGTTTTCGGCGGGTGCCCCGAGGGCGTCGCCGGCCGCGAGGCCGAGCAGACACCCCCGGGCTCTGTCCCGATATGTCACCGCTGGTACCGCTCCAGGACCTCGTTGCCGTCCTCGACGAGCTTCTTGGCCGCCTCGTCGATGCTGATCTTGTTGGCGAAGAACTCCTGCAGCGCCGGCGTCGCCACCTTGCTCTTCCACTCGTCGAACCCGTTCACCTTGAGGAACGGCGCCACGACGAGGCTCTTGGCGGAGGCGGTGGCCACGTCCCAGCCGTCCTCCTCGGTGGTGATCGCGGGGTCGGCGGCGGCCTTCTGCGAGGTCGGCAGCAGCCAGTCACCCTTGGCGAGCTTGGCCTGGTTGGGGCCGTTCAGGAAGAAGGCGATGAACTTCAGCGCCTCGTCCGGGTGCTTGCTGTCCGCGGCGACCGACAACGTCTGGGAGACGGCGCCCTGCTCGGAGCTGGTGCCCTTGAGCGGCGGGAGCGTCACCCACTCGAAGCCGTCGGGCGCCTGCTCGGCCACCTGCTGGCGCAGGTAGACGCCGACGGGCAGCATCGCGTACTTGTCGGCGAAGAAACCGGGCAGCGGGTCGGCGGTGCCCATGCCGAGCGCCGAGGTGTCGGCGGACTTGTCCTTGTAGAGCTGGTCGTGGATGCGCTGCAGGACCTCCTTCTCCTCGGGGCCGACCTTGACCGTGGTCTTGCCGTCGGCCCCGGTCTGGAAGAAGGTGCCGCCGAAGTTCAGCGCGAGGTTCAGCGTCTTGTTGACCGGCGACTTCATCGGCCAGGCCACGCCGTAGGTGTCGCCCTTGGTGAGCTTCTTGCTGATGGTGGCGAACTCGTCCCACGTCCACGGCTCCGCCGCGGTGGGGATGCGCACCTTGGCGGCGTCCAGCAGCTTCTTGTTGGCGATGATGACCTGCGACTCCTGCAGGAACGGCACGCCGTACACGCCCTGGTTGCCCTTGCCGTCGTCGAAGGTGACGGTGTCCCAGGCGGTCTGCGGGATGTCGCTCTTGAGCTCGGCCGGCACCTTGTCCTTCAGGTCCAGCAGGTAGCCCTTGGAGGCGAAGCCGGACAGCGCCGGGGAGTCGTCGTGGATGACGTCCGGCGCGTCGCCGCCCTCGAAGGAGGTGACGAGCTGGTCGTTGACGTTGTCCCAGCTGCCCTGGACGTAGGTGACCTGGACGTTCGGGTTGGCCTTGTTCCACTCCTCGACGAGCTGCTTGTTGGCCGCCACCGACTCCTTCTGCCAGGCGAGGCTGAGGAAGTTGAGCTTGACCGGCTCGCTGGGGTCGGCCGCGGACCCGCCGTCCGCACCGCCCCCGCCGCCGCAACCGGCGGCCAAGGCGACGACAGCCGCCGCCGCCAACGCGGATTTGATACGCATGAGAGCCTCCTAGCCCTTCACAGCGCCGGCCATCAGGCCGGACCTCAGCCGTCGCTGGATGATTGCGAAAAAGATCAGGCTCGGGATCGTCGCCATCAGCGACGCCGCGGCCAGCGGGCCGAGCCTCGACACCCCCTCGGGGCCGGTGAACCTCACCAGCGTGAGCGGGAGCGTCATCACGTCGGGGTCCTTGAGGACCACCAGCGCGAACAGGAACTCGTTCCAGGAAGAGATGAACGAGAAGAGCAGGGTCGCCACCACGCCGGGCGCCAGCAGCGGCGCCACGACGCTGATGATCGACCGGATGCGGGTGGCGCCGTCCACGGCCGCGGCCTCCTCCAGCTCGCGCGGCACCGACCGCACGTATCCCTGGAGCATCCACAGCGCGAACGGCAGCGTGAACGTCACGTGCACGACCACCAGGCCCGTCAGCGTGTTGGTCAGGTCGAGCTGCCGCAGCACCATGAACAGCGGGATGATGATCAGGATGAACGGGAACACCTGGCTGACCAGCACCCAGCCGAGGGCGATCTGCTTGAGCGTGCCGCGGTAGCGGGCCAGCGCGTAGGAGGCCGGCAGCGCGACGGTGACCGTCAGCAGCGAGCTCGCCAGAGCCACGACCAGGCTGCGCATGCCCGCGCCGACCAGGTCCTGCTCGCCGAACGCGTCGGCGAAGTTGGACAGCGTGGGCGCGGCCGGGATCCAGGCCGGATCCAGGCTCGCCATCTCCTGCGGCGTCTTCAGCGACGTGGACAGCAGCCACACCAGCGGGAAGGCCAGGAACACCATGTACGCCAGCAGCGCGACGTACTGGGGGATCTTTCTCATGACGCCTCCCTCAGTTGCCGCCACAGATAGACGCCGAGCAGGGCGAGCACGACGATCACGATGCTGACGCCGAGCGCGGCCGCGTAGCCGAAGAAGCCGTAGCGGAACGCCTCCTCATAGGCGAAGAGCATCGGCAGCCTGGTCCGCCCGCCGGGACCGCCCTGCGTGAGCACGTAGACCAGGCTGAACTGGTTGACGTTCCACACGAAGTCGAGCGAGGTGATGGTGACGATGATGGGGCGAAGCTGCGGCAGCGTGATGCTCCAGAACCGGCGCCAGGTGCCGGCCCCGTCCATCTCGCCCGCCTCGTACAGCTCCTTGGGGATGGTCTGCAGGCCGGCCAGCAGGACGATCGTGGTCTGCGGCATGCCGCTCCACACGCCCATGACGATGACGGCGGGCAGCGCCCAGCTGAAGTCGGCCAGCCAGTTGATGTCGGTGCCGAGCGTGCTGTTCACGATGCCGGCGTCCGGGTGGTAGACCAGCCGCCACATCAGGCCGATGACCACCGGGGGCATCGCCCAGGGCACCACGGTGAGCACCCGGGCCAGCCCTCTGAGCCAGAGCTTCTGGTTGAGCAGCATCGCGAGCCCGAGCGAGGCGAGGAACTGCAGCACCGTCACCGTCACGGCCCAGATCAGGCCGACCTGCATGGAGGACCAGAAGTTCTCGTCGGCGAGCAGGTCGCCGAAGTTCTCCAGGCCGACGAAGCCGGTGACGTGGTTCTTGCCGGACTCGGCGTCGGTGAACGCCAGCCCGATCCCGTACAGCAGCGGGCCCACGCTGAACAGCAGCACGGGCACGAGCGCGGGCAGCATGAGCACCCACATCTCGCGGTTGCGCCGGGATCCGCCGCCGTTTCGCGCGTGCCGCGCGGGCGGCGCCGGTCTGGTCGCGGTGGCCGTCACGACCTGCCCCCCTCCTTGTCGGTACGTCCGGTCATGTCGTACGGCACGGCCGCCGGGCCGGTGGCCGAGGCGCTGGTCGAGGCGCGCACCACGAGGCGTGGTGGCACGGTCACCAGCCGCGGCTCGCGCTCGCCGTGCTGGAGCCGGTCGAGCAGCAGCTCGGCGGCGGCCTTGCCGCGCTCGGCCGAGCCCAGCGAGACGCTGGTGAGCGACGGCCAGGAGGCCGCGGCCAGGTCGGTGTCGTCCATGCCGACCACGGCCACGTCCTGCGGCACCCGCCGGCCGGCGGCGCGCAGCACGTCCAGCGCGCCGAGCGCGATCAGGTCGTTGGCGCACATCAGCGCGTCCAGGTCGGGCACCCGGTCGAGCAGCGCCGCGACGGCCCTGCCGCCTTCGGCGCGGTAGAAGTCGCCGATCTGGACGAGCTCCTCGTCGTAGGGCAGGCCGAGTGCTCCGAGCGCCTCCACGTAGGCGGCGCCGCGAGCGGCGCCCGGAACGGTGTCCGGCGGGCCGTTGACCATCCCGATCCTGCGGCGGCCCAGGCTGTGCAGGTGGTCGATCGCCAGCTTGACGCCGGTGCGGGAGTCGGCGCGCACGTTGTCGACGCGCGTCCCCTCGGGCACCGAACCGATGATCACCACCGGAGCCCTGGCCGCTGCCAGCATCTCCAGGTGCTGGCCGGTGACCCGCAGCGGGCTCATGATCAGCCCGTCCACGTAGCGCTCGCCGAGGCTGTGCAGCACGTCGATCTCGTCGGCGACGACCGCGTCGGTGGAGTGCAGCACCAGCCGGTACCCGGCGGCCTTGAGAACGGGCTGAATCTGGCGCAACATGGCCAGGTACGCTGGGTTGCCGACGTCGGCCATGGCGAAGGCGACCTGGTGGGTGCGGCGCGACTTGAGGGAGCGGGCGACGGCATTGCGCACATACCCGAGCTCGTCGGCGGCCGCCATAACCTTGCGCACGGTGTCCTGCCTGGTGGGCAGGCCGTTCAGCACCCGCGAGACCGAGGCGATGGAGACACCGGCGCGCTCGGCGATCGTGGTGATCGTGGGTCCGTCGGCCAAGGCTGTCCTTCCAGGAACGTAAACGATTTCAGAGCACACTCTGTAAACGTTTACGGCGTTTGGGACATGAAACATTGATGTAACCCCAGGGTCAAGTCACGATCACATAACGCCTGGTCAGCGGGCCTATGGTCACGTCAGTCCCGCGCGCCGGCCCCGGCGGGTTCAAGCGGCGCCCGAACCCCGTCGAGGGCGCGGATGGCGGGAGCGCCCGTGAGGGCCACGGCGGCGGCCAGGACCGCGGGCACGATCAGGGCGACGGGCAGCGACGACGCCTCCGCGACGTACCCGAGCACGGCGGGCCCGACCAGCAGGCCGCTGTAGCCGAACGCGGTCACCAGCGCCAGCGCGCGGCCGACGGGACCGCCGGCGGCGCCGACCGCGCTGAAGATGACCGGCACCACGGTGGCGAGCCCGACTCCCGCCAGCGCCCAGCCGGTCCAGGCGCACACGATGGCCAGGGCGTCCGCCAGGGGGGCCAGCAGGACGAGACCGTAGCCGCAGGTGGCCAGCAGGCCCGCGAGATGGATCGTGCGCACCGAGCCGAGGCGGGCCCGGATGGGGTCACCGAGCAGCCGGATGGTGGTCATGGCGACCGCGAAGACCGTGTAGGCCAGCGGCGCGGCGGCCGGGTCGGCGTCGAGCACCCAGCGGGCGTGCAGGGCGGCCCAGTCGATGGCCGCGCCCTCGGCCAGATGCCCGGCGAACGCGGCGGCGCCCAGCAGCGCGATCAGCCCCCACTTCAGGGAGGTGGCGGACCGGTTCTGGCCGGCGGGCGAGTCCGCCGCCGCGTGCCGGGGCGGGCCGGGCAGCAGCAGCCTCGCCGCCGGGAGGTACAGGAACGGCACCACGATCGCGGCCACCACCAGCAATGTCTGGGCATCCAGCCCGGCCTGCAGGACGAGCGCGGTCACGGCGCCGCCCGCCGCGCCGCCGAGGCTCCACGTGCCGTGGAAGGCGGAGATGATCGGCCGGGCGTAACGGCGCTCGACCTCGACGGAGTGGGCGTTCATGGCGACCTCGGTCACCCCCAGCCCGAGACCGAAGACGACGGCCAGCACGGCCAGCGCAGGATAGTTCGGCGCGAGGGCGGGACCGAGCAGGACCACCGCCGAGAACGGGCCCGCGAACCAGCAGACGGCCCGGCTCGACCACCTGTCCACCAGGGGCCCGGCCGCCAGCATCGACACCAGAGCGCCGCCCGAGATGAGCAGGAGGACGCTGCCGAGCCGGGCCGGCCCCAGATCCAGCCGGTCGTTCAGCGAGGGCAGCCCCGCCGCCCACAGGCCCATCACCAGCCCGCACAGGAAGAAGAAGACGAACACTCCGACACGGGCACGTTCGGCATCAGCAAGTTTTTTGTTCACGGCTAGAGCATAATGAGTGTCACGATGTCTGGGAATATGGCGACGACAAGCGGCGAGCTCCGCGCGCACAACCGGGTGCGGTTGCTGCGCGCCGTCCACGACTGCGGCGCGACCCTGACCAGGTCGCGGCTCACCCGCGGCCTGGATCTCGCCAGGGGCACGGCCTCGGTCCTGGTCGGCGGCCTGGTCGAGGACGAGCTGCTGCATGAGAAGCCGGCGCCCGAGCACCCCCGCGGACGCCCCACGCTGGTGCCCGGGCCGCACCCGAGGGGCCCGCTCGTCCTGGCCGCCGACCTTCGGGAGGACGCCTGGGAGCTGGCGGCCTGCGAGCTGGGCGGGCGGGTCACCGTGCTGGCCGAGCAGGATCACGACGGGACCCCGGAGGGCGCGCTCCTGCCGCTGGGCGCGGCGATCCGCGCCCAGCGCGGATCGCCGCGTGGGCGGGTGGTCGGGGCCGGCGTGGCGGTGGCGGGGCCGGTGCGCGCGGGCGGGCTGGTGGACGTGCCGCACCTGCGCTGGCGTTCGGTGAACGTGCCGGAGCTGCTCGGCCTGCCGGACGGCTGGGTGCGGGTGGGCAACGACACCGCGCTCGCCGGGCTCGCCGAGGCCCGCCGGGGGCTGCTGCGCGGCGTACAGGTGGCGTTGCACCTGCACGTCGACTTCGACCTGGGTGGCGTGCTGGTCGTCGGCGGCCACCCGCTGGGCGGGGCGAGCGGGATGGGCGCCGAGTTCGGCCACATGCCGCTCACCGGCGGCAGCGAGCCGTGCATGTGCGGGGCGCACGGCTGCTGGGCCCTGGAGGTCGGGGCGAACGCCCTGCTGCGTCACCTGGGCCTGGCCTACGGCGGCGGCAGGGGCCGCGACCAGGCCCGGCTCCTGCTCGCCCGGGCCGCGGCGGGCGAGGAGGCGGCCTCGGCCGCCGTCACGGCCAACTCCCGCGCGCTCGGGAGGGGGATCGCCGCGCTGGTCAACGCGCACGATCCCGAGGTGGTCACGCTCTCCGGCCTCGCCCCCGACCTGCACGACCGGGCCGCGCCCGCGCTCTCCCGGGCGTTCGAGGACGGCCTGATGACCATCCGCCGCGACCGCCCGCCCCGGATCATCCCTTCGGCCCTGGGCCGGCGCGGCTCCCTGCTGGGCGCCATGGAGTCGGTCTTCGACGCCTTCCTCACCCCGGAGGGCCTCGCGACCTGGCTTTCGGTGCGATCCTGAGGCGCGACACGCCCGAGCGCACGATGTGACGCATACCACGCGCAAGGGCCGAAAAGCCCCATCCGGTACGCGTGCCGTACGGGGGAACGCGGCGATCTTGCGCAGCCGATGCCCGGACGGTACGCATGAGGCGTCGGGCGGGGGACGGAAGACCTGGAGCCGGGGAGTCGTGCGTGGATCTGGAACTCGCGTTGCGCATGTGCGAGGCGGCGCTGAAGCAGGCGGCGCGCGAAGGCGCGGCGATCTCCGTGGCCGTGGTCGACTCGGGCGGACATCTGGTGTCTTTCCAGCGTATGGAGGGTGCGGGCTTCGCCGGAGCGTCCCTGGCGCCGGGCAGGGCGTGCACCGCGGCGGCCCACCGCAGGCCGACGGCCGAACTGGCGTCTCCGCCCCCCTACGGCGACGAGGGGCGGCATGACCGTTTCGCGGGCGTTGGAGGTGGACTCCCGCTCTGGGCGGACTACGGTGAGGGAGAACGCGTGGCCGGCGGCGTAGGGGTCAGCGGCGGCACGCCCGAGCAGGACGAGGCGTGCGCCGAAGCGGCCGCCTCGGTCTGGCGGACACGTTGAGCGGCGCTTTCCGCAACACGAACCGCTGGTATCCGCCATGATTAGCCACTGCACTACGGGTAACAGGAATCCCCGATCGTTAACTCCCCGAGGAGAGAACACAAGATGGCACTTCCCACTCTCACCCCAGAGCAGCGCAAGGCAGCGCTGGAGAAGGCCGCGGAGGCACGCGCCGCCCGCACCGCCCTGCTCGCCAAGGTCAAGGCCGGCGAACTGAGCTTCTCCCAGTTGCTCGAGCGCGATGACGACATCGCCAAGAAGATCAAGGTGTCGCAGGCCCTGCGCGCCGTCAAGGGCGTCGGACCGGCCAAGGCCACCGCGCTGATGGAGGAGGCGGGCGTCGACGAGAAGCGCCGCCTCGGCGGCCTGGGCGCCCAGCAGCGCAAGAAGCTGGTCGACGCGCTCGGCTGATGCCGGGCGGCCAGGTCCGCGCGCAGTGCCGCGCGGACCGGCCAGCACCCCGAACCCGTGAAGTGCGGGCCGGACAGCGGGCCGAGGAGGGGCTGGCAGGCGGACCCCACCGCCTGTGAGCGGGCCAGGCTCCGGCCGCGCGACCGTTGGCGCGCCAGCTACTCCGGCTGACGCCGGGGTAGGCCGGCGGTCACCACAGGCACACGAGCTCGGCCCAGCGGACCGGCGAGGGCCGCGTGGCCCACCAGGGCCCGGGCGCCAGGCCGAGGCTTCCGGGGCGAGGACCGCTAGGAGCGCAGGTAGGCCAGCACGGCGAGCACTCGGCGATGCTGGTCGCTGTCGTCCGCGTAGAGGCCGAGCTTGCTGAAGATGCTCCTGATGTGCTTCTCCACCGCCCCGTCGCTGATCACGAGCTGCCTGCCGATGGCGGGATTGGACTTGCCCTCCGCCATCAGCCCGAGCACCTCGCGCTCGCGGGGCGTCAGCTGGGCGAGCGGATCGTCCCTGCGCCTGCGCACCATCAACTGCGACACCACCTGCGGGTCGAACACGGTCCCGCCCGCGGCGACCCGCCGCAGGCCCTCCAGGAACTCGTCCACGTCGACGACGCGGTCCTTGAGCAGATAGCCCACCGCGCCTCTGGCGTCGGCGAGCAGGTCGTCGGCGTAGGACACCTCGACGTACTGCGACAGGATCAGCACGGGCGCCCCGGGCACCCGGCGCCGCGCCTCGACGGCGGCCCGCAGCCCCTCGTCGGTGAAGGACGGCGGCATCCGCACGTCCACCACCGACACGTCGGGCCGGTGCTCGGCGACCGCCTCGACGAGGCCGTCGCCGTCCCCGACGGTGGCGACCACCTCGCAGCCGAACTCTTCCAGCAGCCTGACCAGGCCCTCCCTGATCAGAACCGCGTCATCGGCCACGACTACGCGCACGGCACCTCCGCAAAGATCACTGTCGGGCCTCCGTCGGGCGAGCGCACCATGAGCTCCCCGTCGACGGCGCGGAGCCGGTCGGCCAGCCCGGCGAGACCGTGTCCCTTGGCGACGTGTGCGCCGCCGACCCCATCATCCCCGATGGTGAGCATCAGTGAGCTACCGGTGCTGATGAGCTGGATGGTGCAGACGCTGGCCTTGCTGTGCTTGGCCACGTTCGTCAGGGTCTCGGCGACGACGAAGTAGATGGCGTTCTCGATCGCGGCCTCGTAACGCTCGCCGCCCTGCACGTCCAGGTCGACCGGCACGGTGCAGCGCCCGGCGAGGGCCGCCAGAGCGGGGGCCAGGCCCCGGTCGGACAGCACGGGCGGGGCGATGCCGCGGGACAGGGCGCGCAGCTCGTCGAGCGTCTCGCGGGTGGCGGTGATCGCGGAGCCGATCGTGGCCTGCGCCGCCTGGGGGTCCTTCTGCATCTGGCGCTGTGCCCTGGACAGCTCCATGGCCAGCGACACCAGTCGCTGCTGCGGGCCGTCGTGGATGTCGCGCTCCAGCTTGCGCAGCGCGTTGGCCTCGGCGGACACGGCGGCGGCCCGCCCTTCCGCCAGGTCGTCGATGCGCTCGTGCAACTCGGCGACGCCGGTCAGCAGCGCCCTGCCGAGCGCGGCCCGCAGCAGCGCCGCGCCGCGCACCGCGAACGGCATGACGAGCACGAAGAACAGGCCGAGGCACACGTAGAAGATCGAGTTCGTCAGGTAGCCGGTGCCGAAGCCCAGCAGCTCGGGCAGTTCCACGCTGCCGGGGATGCGCGAGGTGACGATCCCGTAGATCGGATAGGTCAGCCCGGCGAGCGGCACCGCCCAGAAGACCACCGTGAGCACGAACGCGACGAGCGCCAGCGGGAAGTTCAGGATGCCGTGCAGCAGGTCGAGCCATGACTGCCCGCTGGTGAGCGGGTTGATCAATCTGCGGAAGCGGCCCGCGCCCGCCGGGGCGGGCCTGTAGCGGGGCCGCACGGGCGGGCGCTTGAGCACGTCGGAGAGCCAGCCGCGCTCCGCGTCGGCGAAGCCACGCGCGACCATGAGGGTGCCGGCGAGCAGCGGCACGCCGATCCACACGACGGCGGTGCCCACACCGGCGGCCACACCGGCGATCATGAGCACGAAGGTGATGACGGTCGTGGGGAACCCCACCAGCGTGTAGCGGGTGTCCAGCAGGACACGCCTCGTCAGGGAGCGCATGTCCCACACGCTAGAGCTCTCCGGTTCCCTTTTCGACCCGGCGTACCCGTCTTCCGGGGTAGGGCCAGCCCTACCGGGGCGGGTGGTGCGAAGGCGACCGGAAGACGGCGGCTCGCGGCAGTGTGCCGGAGCGGGCCCGGCGGGAGCCTTGGGTCACTGCTCCCCCACCGAATCGAGGCCCCCATGACCGTCCTGCTGGAACGGCCCGCACCGGTCCGCACGGCGTCCCCGGCGCCGGTCAGGGACCCGTTCATCGACGTCCTGCGGGTGTTCGGCATGGCGCTGGTGGTGTTGCAGCACTGGACGATCCCGGTGCTGGCCTTCGACGGCAGCCGGTTGACGACGGGCAACGCGCTGTCGACGCCCGGCGTGTGGGTGGTCACGTGGATCAGCCAGGTGATGCCGCTGGTGTTCTTCGCGGGCGGCGCGGCCAACGCGATCAGCTTCGGCCGCGCCGCGCACGGCGGCCCGCAGTGGCTGGTCACCCGGCTGCGGCGGCTGGCCTGGCCGTTGCTCCCGCTGGCGGCGGTGTGGATCCCGCTCCCCCACGTGCTGCTCGCGCTCGGCGTCCCCGCGCAGCCGCTGGAGGTGGGGGCCAAGCTCACCGGCCAGCTCCTGTGGTTCCTGGCGGTCTACCTGATCGCCGTCGCGGCCACGCCGTACATGCTGCGGCTGCACGGCCGGTACGGCATGCGGGTGCCGGCGGCGCTGGCGGCCGGGGCGGTGCTGACGGACGTGCTGCGCTTCTCGACCGGGTTCGACGCGCTCGGCTATCTGAACATCGTGTTCGTCTGGCTGGCGGTCCACCAGCTCGGCTTCCTGTACGCCGAGGGACGGCTGAGCCGGCGCGGCCCGGCGCCGTGGCTGATGGCGGCCGGCGGCTTCGGCGCGGCGGTGCTGCTCGTGGCGTTCGGCCCCTACCCGGGCAGCATGATCGGCCTGCCGGGGGCCGAGGTGTCGAACATGGCGCCGCCCACGCTGGCGATGCTGGCGGTCGCGTTCGGGCAGATCGGGCTGGCGGCGCTGCTGCGGCCGTGGATCCTGCGCCTGCCATTCCAGCGGGTGCTGACCTGGGCGGGACCGCGGATCATGACGGCGTACCTGTGGCACATGCCGGCGCTGTTCGCGGCGACCGGCGTGGTCGTGGTCGGACTCCGCCTCGACACACCCGTTCCCGGCGGCGCCTTCTGGCTCGCCGGCTGGCCGGTCTGGCTGGCGCTGCTCGGCCTGGCGATGTGGCCGCTGCTCAAGGGCTTCGCCCGGTTCGAGGAGCCGCCCGCACTGCCGTACGGGAAGGCCACCTGGGGCGGTGCGCTGGCCGCGACCGGGCTGGTCGCGGGCGGGCTGCTGGCGCTGACGGTCGCGGGGTTCGCGCCCGGCCTCACGCCGATCCTGGCGCTGCTGGCGATCCTGGGCGGGCTGCTGGTGACGGGGCCGCGCGCCCAGCTGTGAGCATCCGAGAGAATGCCCCGCTATGACGACTATTCGCCAGATTTCGGATGCCGATCTGCCCGCTGTGGCCGCGATCTACGCCCACTACGTGACCGACAGCGTGGTCACCTTCGACGAGACGCCGCCGTCGCCGGAGGACTGGCGGGCGAAGGCGGACGCGATCGCGGCGGCGGGCCTGCCTTTCATCGTCGCCGAGAGCGGCGGCCAGGTGCTGGGCTACGCCTACGCCGCCCAGTACCGGCCCAAACCCGCCTACCGGCACACCCTGGAGGACAGCATCTACCTGGCGCCGGAGGCGACCGGGCGGGGGCTGGGGCGGCTGCTGCTGGGCGAGCTGATCGCCGCCGTCTCGCGGACCGAGGCACGGCAGATCGTCGCGGTGATCGCCGACGGCGGCGAGGAGACATCGCGGAAACTGCACGCGGCCTTCGGGTTCGCCGAGGCCGGCCGGCTGCGGAATGTGGGGTTCAAACACGGCCGGTGGATCGACACCGTTCTGCTCCAACTCGACCTGAGACGGTAAGACCGGTTCGACCACGCGGTGAACTTCGGCAGGATAGGTGTGTGAGCCTTCTCGTTGACCGCCTGCCCGAAGAGATCGATGCCGATCCCGACGCCATCTTCGACGCGTTCGTTTCGTGGAACTCCGAACGGGGGCTCACCCTCTATCCGGCCCAGGAGGAGGCGCTGATCGAGGTCGTGTCCGGGAGCAACCTGATCCTGGCCACACCCACCGGATCGGGCAAGAGCCTCGTCGCCCAGGGCGCCCACTTCGCCGCCCTGACCAGGGACATCCGTACCTTCTACACCGCTCCGATCAAGGCGCTGGTGTCGGAGAAGTTCTTCGACCTCTGCGCGGTCTTCGGCACCGCGAACGTCGGCATGATGACCGGCGACGCCAGCGTCAACCCGGGCGCGCCGATCATCTGCTGCACCGCCGAGATCCTCGCCAACGTGGCGCTGCGCGACGGCGCGACGGCCGACATCGGCCAGGTGGTGATGGACGAGTTCCACTTCTACGCCGAGCCCGACCGCGGCTGGGCGTGGCAGGTGCCGCTGCTGGAGCTGCCGAACGTGCAGTTCGTCCTGATGTCGGCGACGCTCGGCGAGGTGTCGATGTTCGAGCGCGACCTGACCAGGCGCACCGGGCGGCCGACCGCGGTGGTCAAGCACGCCGAGCGGCCGGTGCCGCTGGTCTACTCCTACCGGATGACCCCGCTGCACGAGACGCTCGAGGAGATGCTCAGCACCGGCCAGGCGCCCGTCTACGTGGTGCACTTCACCCAGGCCGCGGCGATGGAGCGGGCGCAGTCGCTGATGAGCATCAACATCGCGACGAAGGCGGAGAAGGAGGCCATCTCCGCGATGATCGGCGGCTTCCGGTTCACCACCCGCTTCGGCCGGGCGCTGTCGCGGCTGGTGCGCCACGGCATCGGCGTGCACCACGCCGGGATGCTGCCCAAATACCGGCGGCTGGTCGAGCGGCTGGCGCAGGCCGGGCTGCTGAAGGTCATCTGCGGCACCGACACGCTCGGGGTGGGCGTCAACGTGCCGATCAGGACGGTGCTGTTCACCGCGCTGTCGAAGTACGACGGCAACAAGGTGCGCCGGCTGCGCGCCCGCGAGTTCCACCAGATCGCCGGCCGGGCCGGCCGGGCGGGCTTCGACACGATCGGCTACGTCTCCTGCCAGGCGCCCGAGCACGACGTCGAGAACGCCAAGGCGCTGGCGAAGATCGGCGACGACCCCAAGCGGCGGCGCGGCTATGCCCGCAAGAAGCCGCCGGAGGGCTTCGTCGGCTGGAGCCAGGAGACCTTCGAGAAGCTGCAGAGCGCCGAGCCCGAGCCGCTCAACTCGCGGTTCAAGGTGAGCAACGCGATGCTGCTGGCGGTGATCAACCGGCCGGGCGACTGCTTCCAGGCGATGAAGCACCTGCTGACCGACAACCACGAGGACCGCAAGTGGCAGCGGCGGCACATCAGCCAGGCCATCGCCATCTACCGGTCGCTGCTGGCGGGCGGCGTGGTCGAGCAGCTCGCCGAGCCCGACGAGCAGGGCAGGCGGGCCAGGCTGACGATCGACCTGCAGGAGGACTTCGCCCTCAACCAGGCGCTGTCCACGTTCGCGCTGGCCGCCTTCGACCTGCTCGACAGGGAGTCGCCGGCCTACGCGCTGGACATGGTCTCGATCGTGGAGTCCATCCTGGACGACCCGCGCCAGATCCTGTCGGCCCAGCTCAAGAAGGCCAGGGGCGAGGCGATCGGGCAGATGAAGGCCGACGGCATCGAGTACGAGGAGCGCATGGAGGCGCTCGCCGAGGTGATGTACCCGATGCCGCTTGACGACCTGCTGCTCGGCGCGTACGAGACCTACCGGCGGGGCCATCCGTGGGTGGGCGACTACACGGTCAGCCCCAAGTCGGTGGTGCGGGACATGTACGAGCGGGCGATGACGTTCGGCGAGTACATCCAGTTCTACGAGCTGGCCAGGTCGGAGGGCACGGTGCTGCGCTACCTGGCCGACGCCTACCGCACGCTCTCGCGGACGGTGCCCGAGCACCTCAAGACCGAGGACCTGGTCGACCTGATCGAGTGGCTCGGCGAGCTGGTCCGCCAGGTCGACTCCAGCCTGATCGACGAGTGGGAGAAGCTGGCCAACCCGGACGAGGCGCTGGAGCAGCGCCAGGCGCTGGAGACCAAGGTCCGCCCGGTGACCGGCAACCCGCGGGCGTTCCGGGTGCTGGTGCGCAACGCGATGTTCCGGCTGGTGGAGCTCTGCTCGCTGGAGAAGGAGGCGGAGCTGGCGGAGCTGGCGCCGGACGTCGACTGGGGCGCGGCGCTGGACGCCTACTACGACGAGCACGAGGAGATCCTCACCGACGCCGACGCGCGGGGGCCCGCGCTGCTGCGCGTCGAGGAGGAGAGCGGCCTGTGGAAGATCCGCCAGACGATCAAGGATCCGGCGGGCGACGGCGACTGGGGCATCGACGCGCAGATCGACCTGGCCGCCTCCGACGAGGAGGGCCGGGCGGTCGTCCACGTCGTCGGGCTCAACAGGCTCTAGACATGAGTAAGCCGTGTGCCGGAACGGACTGGCAAGGGCGCCCCGGCACACGCCTGTTCCTTCAGTTTCCCGTCAGGAAGTTCGGCGTAGCGTCATGACAATGTCCCAAGATCGAGACATTCGCCCGGCGCCTGATCAGCAGGCGGCGATGCGGCAGATCTTGTCCAGCATCCGCTTGCTGTCCTTCGTCTGCTGCTTGAAGTCGGCGGTGGCGGGCTTGCCCCACTCTCCCGCCACGGTGTAGACCAGCAGCGCGTTGCCGCGGCGGGTGACGAGGCCGCGCTCGCCGCCGATGGCCGGCCGCCTGGCCTGGTAGGCCTGGCCGGTGACGGCCAGCGCCTCGTCGCCGAGCCGCACGGCGCGGCTGGAGTAGCGGTAGTCGGACGTGCCGCAGACACGCGCGGCCTTGTGCAGGTCGCGCAGCGCCTTCTTGGCCGCCGACCGGGAGGAGTAGAGGATGACCTGCTCGGACTTGGAGTAGTCCGGGACCGCGGTGTAGACGAGGGTCTTGGCCGCCTTGCGCCCGCTCTGGCCGAGCCCGCGCTTCTGGCAGGGGTTGACGACGAGTGCGGCGCTCTTCTTGGCGCTCACCCGCCAGCTGTGCTCCGGGTTGTCGTCCTTCTTGGCCGCCGCCTTCTCGTACAGCATGAACCCGTTGGGGATCCCGACGGTGGCCGAGGTGGCGAGAGCGGCGGATAACAGCAAAATTGAGACCATGGTCCAAAATGATACGAATGACTGACGTGGAGATCAGGCGAGTGCTCGGCTTGCTGTCCCAGGACGACACCTTGCGGGCGTTCGCCTCGTTGGTGCTCGGCGACACCGGAGACGTCCCGACCAAGGTGCTCGACCGGCTGGTCAGCGGCGGCCTGGCGGTTCAGGACGAGGACGGGTCGTGGCGGGCCAGGCCCGAGCGGTTCCGCGAGCTGCTGCGGGCGCAGGCCGGGCCCGCGCCCGAGCTGAACGAGGAGGACCGGCTGCTGCGCAACTACCTCGTGGACGGGCGGCTGCGGACGATGCCGATGAAGCGTGACAAGCGCCTGGTGGTGCTGCGCTACATCGTGCGGGTGTTCGAGCCCGGCGTGCGCTATGCGGAGAAGGACGTGAACGTGAGCCTGCGGGCCTTCCACGACGACTACGCCGCCCTGCGCCGCTACCTCATCGACGAGTGCCTGCTGTCCAGGGAGAACAACGTCTACTGGCGCAGCGGCGGGCCGGTGGACGTCTAGCGGCGCAGGACGCCCATCACCCGCCGATCCTGCCGCGGGCCCGGTAGTCGCGGGGCGGCACGCCGTACTCCCGCCTGAAGGCGCGGCTGAAGTGGAACGGGCTGACGAAGCCGGACGCGGCGGCGACCCGCCCGATGTCCAGGTCCGTCGCCTCCAGAAGGGTGGCCGCGTGCCGCATCCGGGCCTCCCGCACGGCCCGCATCGGGGTACGGCCGGTCTCGGCGGCGAACAGATGCGCGAAGCGCGACGGCGACAGCGCCACCGCCCGCGCGAGCGAGGCGACCGAGCAGCCAGCTCGGCGACCCCGCCGCGCGCCGGGTGGCGTAGCCGGACGGCTGGTCGTAGTGCCCCACGATCGTGAGCTCGGCAGCAGGAACGGACATGTCCTCAGCGGTCACGGTCATACCCTCGCACGGGCCCGCCGCCTAGCGTGAACGGCATGAAGCTCACCGACTTCCACGACCGCGGCTACGTCCTGGCCCCCGGCCTGCTGACCTCGGACGAGGTGGCCGACCTGCGCGAGGAGTTCATGGCGCTGCACGCCGGCGGTCCCATCCCCGGCCATTTCACCCCCCAGCCGCAGGAGCCCGACCGGCCGTACGACATCCTGCGCGACTACCCGCGCATCATGCACCCCCACCGGGTGAACGACGTCGCACTGCGCTATCTGCTCGACTCCCGGATCGGCGCCATCGTCGAGGACCTGCTCGGAGAGGAGCCGATAGCAGCCCAGAGCATGTTCTACTTCAAGCCGCCGGGAGCCAGGGGGCAGGCGCTGCACCAGGACAACTTCTACCTGCGGGTCGAGCCCGGCACCTGCGTGGCGGCTTGGGTGGCGCTGGACCGGGTGGACCGGGCCAACGGCGGCCTGGAAGTGGTGCCGGGCACGCACCTGATGGACCTGTTCTGCCCGGAGGAGGCCGACCTCGACCTCTCCTTCACCCGCGAGTACGTGCCGCCGCCGCCCGGCCTCGACCGGGTGCCGGTCGACATGAACCCCGGCGACGTGCTGTTCTTCAACGGCAGCCTGGTCCACGGCTCGGAGCCCAACAGCACGGCCGACCGCTTCAGGCGCAGCTTCATCTGCCACTACGTGGGCCGCTCGGCGGAGCGCATCGCCGCCTACTACCCCACGCTCACCATGTCGGGCGCACCCGTACGGCTGGAGCCCGCCGTCGGAGGCGGACCGTGCGGGACCGAGGCCGTCGGCCCGCATTAGCCGCCGGAGATGTCCGACTCCGCGTCCTGCGGGACGACGCAGTCCCACGGGTCGTCCAGCCATCCGTCCGGCAGGTGCACCTTGGTCCGTTCGCCCGACTTGCCGCGCGGCGTGTCGGTGTTGGCGGGCCACGGCTGGTCGTGGTCCAGCTTGGCCAGGCTCTCGCGCAGCCCGTCGAGCGACTCGGCGGTGCCCAGCTCGCGGCGCAGCTCGGCGCCGACGGTGAACCCCTTGAGATACCACCCCACGTGCTTGCGGAAGTCGGCCACCGCGTAGCGCTCGATGTCGAAGCACTCGGCGAGCCCTTCGGCGTGCCTGGCCATCACCGCCGCCACCTCGCCGAGCGTCGGCCTGGCCCGCTCGGGGTCGCCGTCGAACGCGTTGGCCAGGTCCTTGAACAGCCACGGCCGCCCCAGGCAGCCTCGCCCCACGACCACGCCGTCGCACCCCGTACGCGCCACCATGCGCAGCGCGTCGTCGGCGCACCAGATGTCGCCGTTGCCCAGCACCGGGACGTCCGGCACCGCCTCCTTGAGTCGCGCGATCGCCTCCCAGTCGGCGACCCCGCCGTAGTGCTGGCGCGCGGTGCGGGCGTGCAGCGCGATCGCCGCCACCCCCTCCTCGGCCGCGATGCGTCCGGCGTCGAGGTAGGTGAGATGGTCGTCGTCGATGCCCTTGCGCATCTTCATCGTCACAGGCAGGGAGCCGGCGTTGGCGACGGCCTCGCGCAGGATCCGCCGCAGCAGGTTGCGCTTGTACGGCAGCGCGGATCCGCCCCCGCGCCTGGTCACCTTGGGCACCGGGCAGCCGAAGTTGAGGTCGACGTGATCGGCCAGGTCCTCCTCGACGATCATCTTGACCGCGCGGCCCACGACGGCGGGGTCCACGCCGTAGAGCTGGATGCTCCTGGGCTTCTCCGACTCGGCGAACCTGATCATCCTGAACGTCTTCGGATTGCGCTCCACCAGAGCCCGCGTGGTGATCATCTCGCACACGAACAACCCGCCGCCCTGCTCGCGGCAGAGCACCCTGAACGGCGCGTTCGTGATGCCCGCCATCGGCGCCAGCACCACGGGCGGCCACACCCCGATCGGCCCAATCTTCACCCCGTCAGTTGTAGCGCAGGTCGAGCCCGGAGCGGTATTCGCCGGATAGTCTGTGAACTGGCATCTCGCTCGGGAGGGGATGGATGCTTCTTCGCGTGCGCGTCGCGCTGCCCGACAAGCCAGGATCGCTGGCGCAGATCACCAAGGTGCTCGGCGCCGCCGGAACCGACATCACTCAGGTCACCGTCCTCGAAAGAGGCGCCGGCCGGGCCGTGGACGACCTGACGGTCTACTGCCCCGACGAGCTGTCCAAGCAGGCGCTGCGCGAGCGGCTGGAGAGCGTGGCGGAGGTCACGGTCGAGGGCGTCTGGAGCACCCGCGAGGCGCCCGGCACCTACCCCGAGCTGGAGATACTCAAATACATCACGACCGCGGGCGACCGGGCGCTGACCACGCTCGTCGACTCGCTGCCGGTGCTGTTCAGCGCCGACTGGGCGGCCACGGCGGCCGAGCGCGGCGTCGTCTACGCGAGCTGGCGCGCCCCGTCGCAGGTGCCGCTGCCGCAGCCGGTCCCCGCCCGCCCGACGGCCAGCACGCTCGAAGGCGGCCTGCACGTCATCCACGCCCCGCTGCCGCCGCTCGCCCTCACGCTCCTGCTGGCCCGCTCCGAAGGCCCCGCCTTCCATCGCATCGAGGTGCACCGCCTCACCCGCATCCTGGAGATCTTTCTCAGCCTGCCCGCGACCGAGCGAAGTGTGGCCCGCCAGCTCCGCAAGTAAGCATCCGGTCGCGAAACCCGCTAGAGTTGGTGGGCAACGCGGAAGTGGCTCAGTGGTAGAGCATCACCTTGCCAAGGTGAGGGTCGCGGGTTCGAATCCCGTCTTCCGCTCTGAGTCTCCTGGTGGAGTGGCCGAGAGGCGAGGCAGCGGCCTGCAAAGCCGTCCACACGGGTTCGAATCCCGTCTCCACCTCCAAGGACGATTAGCTCAGCGGGAGAGCGCTTCCCTGACACGGAAGAGGTCACTGGTTCAATCCCAGTATCGTCCACCACGAACAAAGCCCCAGCTCACAGCATGGGGCTTTTTCGTTGTCCCTCTTCGGCGGTGTGATCGGCCGAAGAAAGGGGGACGTGGCACCCATGCGACCCAACGCGGTGGAGATCAAGGTAACTGTCGACGGCCCGCACGTGGCGGCGGTCATGCGGGCCCTGGCGCTGACGCCGGAAGACGGCCACGAGCTGAAGATCTACTTCTGTGAGGACGTGGCGGACGGCCTCGCCCCCAGCACACCCCTTCTGGACGCGGGCGTGATCTTACGTGCCCGCGACCTCGGAGACCGTAAGAGCGACTCCACGATCAAGCTGCGCCCCTGCCGGCGCTCACAGCTCAACGACTACTGGCTCGGCGCCACGCACGGTGACGGCTGGGAGTTCGCGCTCGAGGCCGACTGGTCCGGCGACCGCAAATTGCTCACCGCCTCCTGCACCGCACTCCGATCCTCCGAACGCATCCAGACCGTCTACTCCGGCGGCCGGCCGATCAAGGGCCTCTTCACGGACAAGCAGGAACGCTTCCTCAAGACCTGCGCGGCCCTGCACGTCAACCTGCGCACCCTCAAACTGCTCCCGCCCGTCGCGGCGACCCGCTGGGGACCGATGGAGCTGCCCGCCGAGGACCGGAAACTCACCGTCATGGCCGAGCGCTGGACCGTCGACGACGCCCTGGACTTCCTGGAGTTGTCGCTCCGGGTCGGCCCGGAAAGCGCGGCGGAAGCCAAGACCGCGCTGGAGGATCTCGTCCGGCGGCACGGCGTCGAGCTCGACCTCACCCAGGAGACCAAGACGCGGCGGGTGCTGGAGCATCTCGTGCGGACCACCACTCCCTGAAGAGGTGGGCCATGGACGGTACTGATCCTTTGGGTTAGTTTGCCCGGCATGAGGCTTCGATTCGCGCTGAGCGTCCTGTCGGCGGCCTGCCTGGTCGCCGCCACCCCGCTGACCGCCCACGCCACCACCCCGGCTCTCGGCTGGGAGCTGAAGGAGACCGGGGTGACCGCGCGGCTGCGGGGCCTGTCACCGGTCAGCCGCGACGTGGTGTGGGCCTCCGGGTCGGAAGGCACCGTGGTCCGCACCGTCGACGGCGGGCGGACCTGGCAGAACGTCTCCCCGCCCGGCACCGCGGCCCTGCAGTTCCGCGACGTGGCGGCGTTCGACTCGCGCCGGGCCGTGGTGCTGTCCATCGGCGAGGGCGCCGACTCGCGGATCTACCGGACCGAGGACGGCGGCCGTACCTGGACCGAGACCTTCAGGAACGACGAGCCGAGAGCCTTCTACGACTGCGTGGCGTTCTTCGACAGGCGGCACGGGCTGGCGATGAGCGACCCGGTGGACGGCAGGTTCAGGATCCTCGCCACCGAGGACGGCGGGCAGAGCTGGCAGGTGCTGCCCGCCGACGGCATGCCCGACGCGCTGCCCGGCGAGGCCGGGTTCGCGGCGAGCGGGCAGTGCCTGGTCACCTCCGGCAGGCGGGACGTCTGGCTGGCCAGCGGCGGGGCCGAGCGCTCGCGGGTGTTCCACTCGGGTGACCGGGGCCGCACCTGGACGGTCGCCGACACGCCGATCCCGGCCGCCGACCCGGCGCGCGGCGTCTTCGCGGTGGCCTTCCGCGACCCGCGCCACGGCGTCGCGGTGGGCGGCGACTACCGGCCCGACCAGCCGTCGCCCAGCGCGGCCGCCCTGTCCAGGGACGGCGGCACCACCTGGCAGGCCGCCGCCGCGCCGCCTCCGGCCTACCGGTCGGGCGTGACCTGGATTCCGTATCTGCCGTTCGCCGCGATCGCCGTCGGGCCGTCCGGCAGCGACGTCACCTACACGAGCGGGAAGGCGTGGCAGACCTTCGACACCGGCTCGTTCGACACGGTGTCATGCACGCCGGATCTGTCCTGCTGGGCCTCCGGCGAGCAAGGCCGCCTGGCCCGCCTCACCTTCAGGCACCGCTAGCGCACGCCCCTGGGGCGGAACTGGATGCTGATCCGCGGCCCGGCCGGGCGGGCCGTCTTGGGGATCGCGTGCTCCCAGGTGCGCTGGCAACTGCCGCCCATCACGATCAGGTCGCCGTGGCCCAGGTCGTGGCGGATCGACGGCCCGCCGCCGCGCGGGCGCAGCAGCAGCGGGCGCGGGCAGCCGACCGAGATGATCGCCACCATGGTGTCCTCGGCGCTGCCCCGCCCCATCGTGTCGCCGTGCCAGGCCACGCTGTCGCGGCCGTCGCGGTAGAGGCACAGGCCCGCGGTGCGGAACGGCTCGCCGAGCTCCTCGGCGTAATGGCCGTCGAGAGCGCGCAGGGCGTCGTCGAGCACCGGATCCGGCAGGCTCTCGCCCTCGTCGTAGAACTTCAGCAGCCTCGGCACGTCGACCACCCTGTCGTACATCCTGCGCCGCTCCGCCCGCCACGGCACCACCTCGGCCAGCCGCTCGAACAGCACATCGGCCCCGGACAGCCAGCCGGGGCGCACATCGAGCCACGCGCCACGGTCCAGGGTCGTCCTCCGGACCGTCGAGCCGAGCGCGCCGACGCCGAGCTCCTCGTCAAGCCCCAGCAAAGACGCTTGGAATACAGCCGTCATGCCTTCGAGTATATGTCATCGTTCAAACACACATTCGACTGTGCGTGTCGTGCTGCTTTTGCCGGTGGTCCGTGCGAGGCTCGGAGTCAACGGAAACGAGTGGCGTCGCCTCAGGCCGCACCAGGGACGGGCCACCCACCACTTCGTGACGAAGGAGCACATCATGCTCACCACTCAGTTCCTGCCCGGCACCCCGTGCTGGATCGACCTCGGCAGCCACGACCTCGAAGCCTCGGCACGGTTCTACACCGGCGTGTTCGACTGGCGGTTCGAGTCCATGGCCCCCGACTACGGCCTGTTCAAGGCCGACGGCAAGACGGTGGCCGCGATCGGCTCGAGCACCGACGAAGGCGCCAAGCCGGCCTGGATGCTCTACTTCCAGTCACCCGACTGCGACGCCACCACCAAGGCCGTCGAGCTCGCGGGCGGCACCGTGCGCGTCCAGCCGATGGAGATCGAAGGGCAGGGCCGGCTGGCCCAGTTCACCGACCCGGCGGGCGCCGAGTTCGCCGTCTGGCAGCCCGGCGGCAACGCCGGCCTCGACCTGGTCACCGCCCCCCGCTCGCTGGCCTGGGCCGAGCTCTACGTCCCCGACCCCGCCGCCGTCCGCGAGTTCTACCAGTCGGTGTTCGGCTGGAGGATCCAGGACGTGCCCATGGGGGACGACTTCGTCTACCCGGTGGTCTCACCGGCCGAAGGCGACCAGGAGGAGACCTCGATGGCCGGCCTCGCCGAGCTCCAGCCCGGCGACCACCCCCACTGGCTGTCCTTCTTCGAGGTGTCCGACTGCGACGCCGCCGTCGCCAAGAGCCAGCAGCTCGGCGGCACGGCACTGGCCCCGCCGATGGACATCGAAGACGTGGGCCGCCTGGCCTTCGTCAACGACCCGCACGGCGCCCGCTTCGCGGTCATCACCAGCTCCGCCTGACAACGCCCCCGGTCCGTACGACGCGTCGCCGTACGGACCGGGAGGCGTGGGGCGTCCACACGACACGACTCGCGGAGCCGTCGTCGTCCGGCGAGCCCGCACGTGAGGCGGACCGGTCATCCCCGAGGGCACTTCGCCTCTGGAGATCCCCGAAGCGAGCGGACGCCCGTGGGGCCGGAGGGACGTCCGGTCCGCGCGGCACGCAGTCCGCATGGACCGGACACCCGACCAGCCCCACGGGCTCTCGTGTCCGGCGTCCCTTTCCCGCCGGACGCCCCACTGCCCCCGCCTCGGCGCGTCACACCTCCGGACGGCTCCGGACAGGTACGACTGGCGTAACGTCTTATGGATGTTATCGCGTTACATGACCGGAGCTCTGGCCGCGC